>WRBR01000025.1 GCA_009784425.1 Coriobacteriia bacterium
GCAGAGCTTCTTTCTGCATGGTGATAGAATAATCACTATGGATTATCCAAATGCGGCAGAGTTGTTTGTTTGGTATGTTGTGCCAGTGGTTTTGCTCGCCTTGTTCTTCCTTGTGTTCAAGAGGAGCAAAACTACGCTGGTTGCCGGTCTGCTTCTCTCTTTAGCAGTAATCTCCCTTTTGGGGATTTTGATGCTGCAGCTTTATCTGAGTGATATTGTTGCTCTCAGGGTAATCATGGCAGTTTTGGCTATCCTCATCATCTTGCTCATGTCGTATGGTGTATATGTTCTCATTGCGGTTTTAGTGCTTAACACGCGTGACATCTTACGGCGAGAGCGACGGAGCTTGCAGCATGCCCTTACCTTGATACTGGCCTTGGCGTTGCTACTGTTCGTTATCATTACCCGTTTCATTGACTTCTCCTTGTTCCCGCTCTCTTTGCAGTTTTTGGCGTACGCCCTCTACGGCTTAATCATCTACTACTTTCTCCATCTGTTTGTTTTTGTCATCAGCGTGCTGCTCGCCAATTGTGCGCGACCTCAGTTAAACCAGGATTACTTGATAATCTTGGGCGCGTGGGTCAAAGACGGCAAGGTTCCACCTCTCTTAGCGAAACGGATTGACAAAGCAATAGAGTTCTACCAAAAGCAAAAGGAGCAGGGCAGCCCGCCTAAGCTGCTTATGTCTGGCGGGCAGGGGCCGGATGAGTCGTGCCCAGAGGCCGAGGCCATGAGGCGTTATGCCTTAGAAAAGGGTATTCCCGATGAGCATATTCTGGTGGAGTCTGCTTCAACATCCACCTTGGAGAATATCCGCTTTTCCAAGGAGCTTATGACCCGGGACTTTGGCGAAGAGTCGTACAAGTGCATCTTTGTAACCAACAACTACCACGTATTTAGAGCGGGAATCATAGCGCAAAAGGCAGGGCTCAAAATTGACGGAATCGGGTCAAAGACTGCCCTATACTATTTGTTCAACGCGGTGCTACGAGAGTACATTGCCTATCTCTACATCCATCGTTGGTGGAATGTCCTTTTGAGCGCCTGTGCCCTACTCGTTGGGTGCGGAGTGGCACTTGCGATTGAATTCTTGTTGTAGAATGATACTTGATAGCAAAACTTTACCAACAGGCTATGAGTGCTCCGTAGCAGTAGAAACGGGAGCTAGAGACTTAAGGGGTGATTATCTTGGATAGTATCCGCTCTTCCATCAACCTTTCTCAGAAGAAAGCTTTGCGAGTTTTTCTCAAATGTTCCGCCACATTTTTCCTTTTGATAGCCCTTGTTGCAGGGTTAGCGCCCACTTCGGGTATGGCGGTCTCTGCCCTGACCCCGGAGGTTTCCATCATTTTCTCGCACGACATGCACTCGCATTTTGACCCAGAGCGCTTCACAGATGACGGAAAGCCTGCCGAGAGAGGCGGCTTTGCCCGCATGCAAACGGTGATAGGCAACATCAAAAGCGACTACCCCGATACCTTCCTGTTTGATGCCGGCGATTTTGCCATGGGAACAATCTATCAAACCGTCTATTCAAGCGACGCGGGCGAACTGCGTTTGATGGGGCAATTGGGCTATGACGCGGTCACCTTTGGCAACCACGAATACGACTACCGCACCCAGGGCGCAACGGATATGCTGAGTGCCGCTCTCGCCAGTGGGGATACACTTCCGGCCTTAACCATTGCAAACATCGACTGGGATGCCACCTTTGCCGACGAGAGCCTCAAAAAGGATGCCGAGGCGCTGCAGGCAGCCTTGGATCGCTATGGTAATGTTGACTATCTGATCATAGAAAAAGGTGGCGTCAAGCTTGCCGTTTTTGGCCTTATGGGGATAAATTCGGCAAACTATGCGCCGCTCTCGGGCCTCATCTTCAAAGACCCTATTGATACCGCCAAGCATGTGGTTGCCGAGATAAGGGCCCAGACCAATGCCGACATCATCGTCTGTATATCCCACAGTGGAACCGACGATGATCCCAAAAAATCCGAGGACGAGCTTCTGGCCAAGGCCGTTCCAGAGATCGACGTCATCATAAGCGGTCACACACATACCACCTTTGAGGAGCCTCTGGCTATCGGCAACACCTTTATAGTTTCTTGCGGTGCATACACATTCAACCTGGGACATATGACCCTGGCACGCTTTGACGACAGATGGGTAGTCACCAGTTACGATTTAATTCCCATACGCGAGAACCTGACCAAGAATAAAGGAGTGGAAGAGTCTATTCTCATGTTCCGCGAACTGGTAGACGAGCACTACCTCAGCCTCTTTGATTACGAGTTTGACCAAGTGCTTGCCACCTCTCCCTTTGATTTTACGTCCATTGACCAGTTTGGTCTTGTGCAAGGAGAGGATACGCTGGGCAATCTGATCTCTGACTCCTATATCGATGCAGTTAAACGGGCAGAGGGGTCTGCGTATCGTGAGGTGGATGTGGCTGTGGCGCCAAGAGGCGTTATAAGGGGCTCGTTTGCAGTAGGTCCTATCACCGTTGCCGATGCCTACAATACGAGCAGCCTGGGTATTGGGCCAGATGGGATACCGGGATATCCGCTGGTAAGTATTTACCTGACTGGCGAAGAGCTTAAGACCATGGCCGAGGTTGACATTTCTGTCTCAACGCTGATGATAGACGCGCGGCTGTATGTCTCGGGCCTGTCCTATACCTACAACCCTTCGCGCCTCATTCTAAACCGGGTGACCGACGTGTACCTCATGAGCCCTGATGGCACTCTTTCTGAGATAGACAACAAAAAACTCTACCGCGTCATAGGCGGTTTGTATTCCTGCCAGATGTTGGGAGAGGTTGAGTCGCGCTCCTTTGGGTTGCTCAAAGTCATTCCTAAGGATGCAGAGGGTAATCCCATTGAGGATTTTGAGGAGCACATTGTTTACAGTAACGGTGTTGAGCTTAAGGAATGGGTTGCGCTTGCTGATTATCTGGCTTCGTTTGAGCCCGTGAGAGGCACGCCGCAGATTCCCGAGTACTACAATCAGTTTCATCAGCGCAAGATAGAAAATGACAGTAAATCGCTGATAGAACTGCTAAAAAACCCCAATAAGATCTTCTTTATCGTGCTGGCCGTGGTTGTTGTGCTGCTTGCGATAATCCTTACCGTCACCTTGCTAGTTGTGCGAAAAGCAAAACGCGCCAAGAAAAAACGCAAGGCAGAGGCAGCTTCCTTGGATTAGCAACGAGCGACTCATGGAACCTGTCCCCGTGAGTTGCGTTCCTGGCTCCTTCATGGAGCAAGGAAAGCACACGCAAGACTGGGAAGGTTCAGAACCGTCCACTGCTAAGGTATCAAAAAAGTTGGCGTTTCGTAATAAACGCTCAATAGTTGATTCCTAAGCTTGCGGTGCTCGGCAGCAAAACTGTTCTCTTCAAAGCGGAGTCTCTTTTCCAAATGCTTAGATATCACCCTGACCACGCCCTCAAAGCCTACAGGGCTGAAAAGCTGCTGCCTTGTCACAGAGACAACATTCACGCCCATCAGATTCAGAGCACTTCGTCTATTTGAGTCATCCGCAATGCGCTCTGACCCGGTGTGACAAAAGTCGCTATCGTATTCCACAGCAGTTTTAGTTTCCGGCCAAAACAGATCGCAGACATAATAGTCTTTCTTGAAATACTTCCTTGCACTTTTAACCAACTTGACCTGGCGGTTGAGCTTTGGTGGAGAAAACCCAAAACCACCGAGTTTATAGGGTAGGGTTAAGAATATGGCTAGCTTGGTTTCCATGGGAGACGCCGACCCATCCAGCAGATAACGCAGTGCTCGCTCAGCTTTTTTGTGGCCCCTGGCACCCTTTGTGCTCTCAAGGAAAGCTTCCAACTTTTTGGCACTGGTAAGTGCCTGACGGTTGTAAAAGCCCTTCTTAGGTACATTCTTATCGCCGAGAAGGGGCAACGAGTACACTCCACAAAGCTCATACCCCAATTCGAC
Source organism: Coriobacteriia bacterium (assembly GCA_009784425.1). Taxonomy (GTDB): domain Bacteria; phylum Actinomycetota; class Coriobacteriia; order Coriobacteriales; family UBA8131; genus WQXH01. Next base: position 3,957 of record WRBR01000025.1, read on the forward strand.
AAGCTCAATCAATGTTAAGCGCTCAGCCATCTGCAAAAAGCAAAACTCAGGTGAGCTCACCCCAAAATCTTCTCCTACATTCATGAAACTGCCGATAGGCGTTTCGCCACTATAAACGTGCTGGGTTTCAATAGTAGGCTTGCGACGGTTGCCTGGGCGCGCCAGTAGTATATGAACCGGCACTTCAAGCCCCGAGAGTGCCAACGAAGCTACCGGCGTTGCTCCTTTTGGAAGAACCACTCTGCATCGCCGATCTGCACTGTTCTCAGGCAAGGCACGCCTTTGACGCCAGTACTCCAGAGCTGATTCATGGCAGATAAATAACTTCATCAGATTATTCTAACAGTTAATGGCAGATAATTGCGTTTATGCTCGCTGTAACCTACAAATATGGCACCATTTTGCCCGAAAGGGGCCACTGACTACCCAACAAGAGGTCAAAAGCTAAGTCATCTCCCGTTTCAGCGAGCATAAACGCAATTATCTGCCATTAACTCTCCTCAAAAACTGGGGTGTCCGGGAGAAGCGGGGTAACTCAACCATTCAGGAGTACTCCAGCCGCTCATCGCAGGACAGGAGGTCAGTTCTTTTGTCCAGCAGTTCTCCTGCCCTGCCCAAGCTTAGATTGGGTACTTGAAACTCTTGTAAATCCTACTGTCTTCATCTATCTCTGTGAAAATAAAGTGCGGTGATGGCATATTTGCTGGAAACTCAATTACTATGTCATAGGTGGCCGAATCGCCAGGAGAAAGAAAGAAGTTATCTGGCATCATTTGAGTATTTAGAACCGTAACGCCACTTGCTGCCATGTGGTCATTGATTAGTGCAGTGTCTTCGAGGGGACTCATGGGGTAATACAGGGGCAAATCTTCATTATGCCGAAAGACGTCGGAGCTTACATACCAGAAATCCCAGGTACCAAAGGACTGTTGGTCAGAAAGTGAATTGGTGATGGTAACATTTGCGACGAGCAGCTGGTTGCCACCAGCAGCTGTATAGCCGCCATAGGAGGTTTCAGTTTCAATGGAATTGACGGTAAACTTAAACCACATGGTTTTATATTCGGTACCTGTATTTGCGGTAACGTCGCCCCCGCAGCCGGTAAAAGTGAGTGCTGCTGCCGCAAAAAGGCACATAAGTAAAACTGCAATCCGACGATTAAATGCCTTCATACTCTTCCTTTCCCACACAACCCGTTGCCTATTAGTATAAACAATACTTCGCCTCAGACATATTGAGACACATATTATTAGACAAGACGGTTAGACAAATAGTGGAGACAGCCCCTTGAGACAAGAGAACTCATATGACCCCTGTCAGAGTGTATGAAAACTCCCTGTCATTCGCCGGCTTGACCGGCGAATCCATGACACCCAGTTTCAGTAAGCTTTTGACTTACCGCCGATGCCTTTTACCGCAGCTTGTCCGGTTCTGGTAGCTGGATATTGCTATCAATCGTTATTGATTTTATTACCGGTTTATCTTCCTCGGCTACGGCACCATTGGCACCCGAATTAGGGGTATTTGCGATTCTATCAACCACATCCATGCCCTGGATAACTCTCCCAAATGCCGCATATTGTCCGTCTAGATGATAGCTGTCACCATGCATGATAAAGAATTGTGATCCTGCTGAGTCATAATCATTGCTCCGCGCCATCGACAACACACCGCGCTCATGGCTCAGGTCATTCGTAATGTTGTTGTCTTGAAACTCTCCCTTGATCGAGTAACCTGGACCGCCACCGCCAGTCCCAGTGGGGTCGCCGCCTTGGATCATGAAGTCCTTCATTATGCGGTGGAATGTCAGTCCGTCATAAAAGCCCTGCCGTGCCAGATAGACAAAATTCCTCACAGACTGCGGAGCCAGGTCTGGATAGAGCTCCAGGATTATAATGCCACCATCTTCCATGATGATTGTAGCCTGAATTATATTTTTCGTCAGGTCCTCCAGCGACAGCGGTCCCCCTTGTTGAGGCTCGTTTGAGCCTGCGTTGGATTGAGACTCACCTGAGCTATTATTGGCGCCGGGGGTACAACCTATGGCAAAGCAAATAATCAGGCATAATACTGCGCAAAGGGCGATGATGGCAAAACGCTTCATAAAATCCTCCTCGTGTGAATCATTAACCCAACTATTCTACTGTCAAACCCTGCCTCAGGTCAAAAAAGGCAAGGGAGCAGGACTCACAAGACTCATGGGGAAAATAGGACAGCCTCCTGTCCCATTAATTGTATTGAGCGGTGAGACGCATAAAAAATGCAGAGAGCTCGTCGTGTGCATTGGGATAATGATCCCCGTACGTGAGTAACTCAGCGCCGTTGTCATATTTTACTTCGAGAAGAAAACTACTGTGAATTGTTATTCCGCTGTCTTGTACGATTCCGTGATACTGTGCAAGGCCACTGCGGTCAATGAGCTCCTTCAGGTCTTGTAGCGCGCTCAAGTCTACTCGCCTTTCGTAGGGTTCATCACCTTCGTGATAATAGTCTTTCCACACCCTGAGGATTGCAGCGTCGTTATCTTTAATGAGTTCAAATCTGCCGCTTGGCCCCAATTCCTGCTCAAAACGGTAGACAAAGCTGATAATTTGCCCGGAATAATCTTGCTGCTTGGGCTTTTCTCCGCCAATGTAGTAATGGTATTCTCCAGTACCTGGACTGGCTCCTCCGCATCCGCAAGCCGTTATCAATAAAGTCAGCAGCAATACTAACGAGATACACTTTTTCATTTCATTCTCCCATATCGGTGGGCGCTGATGGGTTTACAGGTGGGCGAACATAAACAGCATAATTACGATGGCGAGGACAATTGCGATGACACCAGTGATTGCGTACACTTTGTAAGAGATACCTATTTTCCCTTTGCCTATATTATAGTTCCAGAGGAGTCCAAAGATGATTCCGCCAAAGAAGCAATTGAGGAATGAGGCGGCGGCACTAGATTGCATCTTTGGCGCGGGCCCAAACAGAGATGGATAAATGGCGAGCGCATAGTAAATCGAAATAACTACAAAAACCAGCGCGATTATCATGAGAACGGTGCCTACTGCCACTAACTGCTCAATCGAACTAAAGCTTAGGGCCTCTGGCACAGAGCTTATAAGATTGCTGAAAAAAGACCCGGTGACCAGACCCCCGATTGCAGCACCAATAGAGAGTTTCCATAACCTGAGGAAAGGTGCATCAATCTCGTGTGCCGGCAGGGGCGATGCGAACACAGGCTGCCCATAAGGCTGTGTTGGCTCATAAGGTAGTTGCGGCGGGATGTTCCAGTGTGGAGTCTGCCCGTGCCCGAGGCTTCCGGCTTGCTGGTTGTAAAGACTTACATCGCTATTGTCGTATCTTGTGTCCATGACTGTTTACCTTCCTTGGTTTTTAGGTTGCCGCGTTATAGTTGCTCTAGCTTGAATACCCAACAGACTGCAGAAAAGTTGCATGCCTGTCACATTTCCTTGTCACACGTCCCGTGTCAGGCTAGTTTAACTCCAGTTGTAATTCCGTTAAGTCCCCATCAAGATTAAGTTAAGAAGTGCGTGGTATCGTGTCATCATGCAGGTTTTATCAAAAGCAGAAAGGCAGTGGCACGCATGCTTGAAAAGCACAATCAGCTCAGCGCCCATGAGGTGCTCTCTACCTATTTTGGATACGACACCTTTCGTCCCGGGCAGGAGGAGTTAATCAAGGCTCTGCTCAACGGCAGCGATGTGGTGGGCATCATGCCAACGGGAGCAGGAAAATCTCTCTGCTACCAGATACCTGCATTGATGATGGAAGGCATAACCTTGGTTGTCTCGCCCCTGATAGCGCTCATGAAAGACCAGGTTGGCGCGCTGGTGCAGCAAGGCGTTTCGGCGGCTTTAATCAATAGTTCGCTCGGCCCCGGCCAGATAAGCGAGGCAATCAGCAATGCGCAAAGGGGAGTGTATAAAATCATCTATGTTGCACCTGAGCGCTTGCAGAGTCAGGAGTTTTTAAAGCTTTGTATGTCAGCCGATATAGCCCTGGTGGTAGTGGATGAGGCGCACTGCGTCTCCCAATGGGGTCACGATTTTCGCCCCAGTTATCGAGAGATTGCGGGCTTTGTAAAAAGCCTGCCCAAGAGACCAATTGTCTCCGCCTTTACCGCCACGGCAACGGCGGAGGTAAGGACAGATGTCATTGAGTTACTGGCCCTCCAAGATGCACATGTTTTGGTTACCGGCTTCAATCGCGAGAATCTCTATCTGCGAATAATCCGCACAAGAGACAAGATGGCCGAGCTGCTGGACTTTTTGAAAGAGCGCACTGATGAGCGCACTGATGTCTGCGGCATAGTCTACTGCGCCACCCGCGCTGACACCGAGGAAGTCTGTCTGGGATTACAGGAGCAAGGATACTCAGCAACGCGCTATCACGCCGGCTTAAGCAACAGCGAGCGCCTCAAAAACCAGGACGACTTTGTGTATGAGCGCAAGTGCATCATGGTGGCAACCAATGCCTTTGGCATGGGCATCGACAAGAGCAATCTTGCCTTTGTGGTGCACTACAACATGCCCAAGAACGTTGAAAGCTACTACCAGGAAGCCGGACGAGCCGGGCGCGATGGGCAGCCAGCAGTCTGCCTGCTCCTCTATAGCCCCAAAGACGTTGAGACCGGAAAATTCCTCATCTCAGTAAGCTATGAGGAGAGCGACTATGACCACAAAACTCGCGAGGCCCTGCAAGCCAACGACCTGGAACTGCTCAAAAAGATGACCTGGTACGCCACCACGAGCGACTGCTTGCGCGGCTATATCCTCAAGTACTTTGGGGAGACGGCGTTGGTGTTTTGCGGCTACTGCTCCAACTGTGATACGGAGTTTGAGTCCCTCGATATCACGGTTGAAGCCCAGAAGATTATCTCCTGCGTTTTACGCCTTGCCAGGCAAAACAGAGCCTTTGGCAAAGTGCTCATCGCAAAATCGCTCCGCGGCAGCAAGGAGCAACAACTTACCTCGCGAGGCCTGGACAGGCTGAGCACCTATGGCACCATGGCTGAGATACCGATGAAGCGGGTTATGGATATCATCAATTACCTCGTAGAAAAAGACTGGATAGCCCAAACCAACACAGAATACCCCACCCTGGGGCTCACCGAAAAATCGGCTGAGGTCATCAAAGGCAACGTAAAGATCATCATGCAGCTGCCCAAGGTGGCTCCGCCCAAAAGACCAACGGTGAGGGAAAAACGTGCAATGCAAACAGGTGAGCACAAGCACCCAGAACTGTATCAACGCCTAGCGGCACTGCGCAAACAACTGGCCGATAAAGCCGACGTGCCCGCCTACATCGTATTCAGCAACGCCACCTTAAACGATATGTGCCACAAACTCCCCCAGACCCTAGAAGAATTCAACCTTGTCAACGGAGTAGGGCAAACCAAACTTGAAGCCTACGGCAAGGTCTTCACTCAGGAAATCCAAGCCTACCTGAAAAGTGATTAATGAGTGCGTGTAAGTGTCAGGAGGTACGACAGGCTGCGTGATAACTCTTCTCCTTGTCGTTCTGAGCGAAGCGCGCAGCGCGTAGTCGAAGAACCTAGGCGGTGAGTCGCTGTCTAGGCCCTTCGGCTACGCGCTGCGCGCTACGCTCAGGATGACAGGAAGGAGAAGAGTTATCACGCAGCCTGACACCCCGTGACACATATGACCCCATTACACGTGCGAAAACGTGCGTCACGGGATCGCATCTCTTGACCAGACGTATACTGTAGTATACAATTGCATTATGTACGAGGTGAAAAAGACAACGGAATTTGAGGCTTGGTTTACTAAAAAGCTTGATGTCACCGCAAAGGCCCGCATTAGCATTAGGATTGACCGTATTATGATGGGCAACCTAGGGGATTCTAAGTCGGTTGGTTACGGAGTGACAGAGTTACGGATTGACTTTGGACCAGGCTACCGCTTGTACTATGCAAAGCGAGGAAAACAGATAATTCTTTTATTGATAGGTGGCGATAAATCAACGCAGAGCAGAGATATTGAGCTGGCAAAGAAGCTCAGTGATGAGTATGAGTGAGGTGAGTAAAATGAAAAAGGCAACAGCATGGGACAGTGCGAAGTATCTCGATAGCGATGAAGCCATCGCCTCATACTTGAGTGCAGCGCTTGAGGAGGGCGATACTGAGCTGCTTAATGTTGCCCTAGGCAATATTGCTCGGGCAAAGGGCATGACACAGTTAGCAAAAGAGACCGGAATTACCCGAGATGGTCTTTACAAGGCACTCTCTCCGGGAAGCAATCCTTCGTTCAGTACTGTGCAGAAAGTCGTCAGCGCCTTGAATCTCCGCCTGGAAGTGGTGAAGGCCTCATAGTGGGACAATGGGGACGGGGTGTCGCGGGGCACCTCCCCGCAGGCACCCAATCCTGTCTGCAAAGTGATCTATAATTAGTGGAACAACCGCCCTCGGTTTTCCGCTGGCAGACGAGGAAAAAGTGATATCAAATAAAATTGCAGAGTTCATTATTAGACGTGCAGTTGCAATGCACTCAATAAAGCAAAAAGATTTAGTTAACTGGGAGCCGTGGGTTGGCTGCAAGCCGATAAGTGAAGCATGCAACAATTGCTATTACTATGTTCAGCACCCATCAAGATTTGAAAAGGGGAGCGTTCAAAAAACCAAGGATTTTGATAAACCAAAGTCTCAGATTTTACCCGGAAAACTTGTAGCGACTTGCTTCATGACCGATTTCTTTATCGAAGAAGCCGATGAGTTCAGACACGAGATATGGCAAATCATCAAAGAGAGAGATGATTTGCCTTTTATCATCCTCACCAAAAGAATTGAACGAGTCAGGCAGTGTTTGCCCGGTGATTGGGGAGATGGGTATCAAAATGTGATTTTAGGGTGCACGATAGAAAACCAAAAACGAGCCAACCAAAGATTGCCAGTGTTTGCAGAGCTTTCCGCAAAGTACAAATTCATTTCATGTGTGCCCCTGTTGGAGAAAATTGATTTGTCAGCTTATTTGGATAGAATAAAGTTTGTTGCTGTTGGCGGAGAATTTGGGAAAAACGCGAGGGTGTGCAATTACGATTGGATTCTAGATATAAGGGATCAATGTATCCAGAACAAGGCAACTTTTTGGTTTAAAAGCTCCGGCTCAAGACTAATGCAGAGCAATACAATAAAGAACATACACCCGCTTTTACAAAACAGCTATGCAAAAAAAGCAAATATCAACGTTCTGCAAATTGAGAACCTGGATGTTAGGAGAGCATTTGAACAAGGAGGGGTTGTGTTGTGAAGCATATACCTAACATTATTACCTCCACGCGGTTTGTTTTTGCTCTCCTGTTGGCATTCTCGGAACCTCTCTCAATACCATTCTGGATATTCTATGGCTTAGCTGCAACCACAGACTTAATCGATGGACCAATTGCCAGAAAACTCAAGGCAAAAAGCAACTTTGGGGCAACACTTGATACCACTGCAGATATCTTCTTTCTCCTCTGCATAATGTTTTGTGTGTTTCCTATCTTGGAAATCACCGTCTTTTCATATATTTGCATCGGCACAGTTTTCTTATTCAAGGCAATTTCAATGGTCTATGCGAAAATCAAATACAAGAAGATAGTGTCCTATCATACTTACTTCAACAAGATTCTAGCGCTGTTTTTATTTTCCTTCCCCATTTGGATAGTGTTTGTAGACGAGAACATCATAATTCCCGTATTGGCAGCACTACAGATAAGTGTATACATTGAAGAACTTCTCATAACACGCATGAGTGATACACCTGATGCAAACATAAAAAGCATCTTTCATCTGAGAAAGCAGAAGCTATTGGATTAGACTGCTGAAAAAGAGCCGCCACTTTTTTAGCTTTCTAGCCTTGCGTGACATAAGTTTGCAAGCTTTTCACAAGAGAGAGGCCTATAGTATGGCTGAACTACACAGCAACAATGATTCGAGAAAACGGCGAAACGCCATGATGAGACGCTTGGTCATCAACACAGTTCTTTCCGGGCTGCTTTTTGGGTATCTGGTTACCCTGTTTTTCTTCTTGTTGATTGGATGGGCGATTGGTTGGAGCGAAGCGCTTAGGTTCTGGCTGCAATTTGGCTCGTTAGCTGCCCTCTTTTGGATAGTCTGCGTTGGTCTTCTTATGATTTCGCAAAAGAGAAAAGCACGAAAAATGTGTCTCAGTATCGAATCAAGAACCCCAGTTTTGTTAGACGGAGGGGCAAGTCACTGGAGAGGGAAGATCAATGACGGCGGCTGGCTATTCCTTACAAAAGAGGGGTTGTTATTCAAGCCGCACGCGGTGAATCTCAGTTGGCAGGATGTGTGGATCCCAAGCGAGATGATAGTCGGTGCGCATAGGTACAACAACTTAGGAATAATGCCCAACGGTTTATTGCTGGAACTGAAGAACGGAGCACAGGAGAAGTTTGTGGTGAACTGGCCCAGTGAATGGGTAAGGATGATCAACAATACGTCCCCCTATCAGGTTTAACCCTAAGAGATTTCTGGAACAGAGGGACGGGGTTAGTGTACCAATTTGGCCCTGAGTCAATGGGGACGTGGCTCCGGTGAGTTTCAATGCTGCTTGAAGGAGAGCCCAGCTACTTATTGACTCACGTAGCACGTATGGTTTTATGGCCAGCTACTAACTTATAATAGGTGTTGAGCCAATACGTAAAGGAGTATCTTTGCCAGACACTGCGTGCAAGAATTGCGGGTCAAAGAGATATGCCATAGAGTCCGGACAGCTATTATGCAGGGACTGTGGTGCCGAGTATTCCAGTGGCGAGATTAAGGCACCTGATCGACTTATCGAGATATTCATTAAAGCAGTCTTAAATGGAGACGAAGGTGCAAAACAAAGACTTTCCAACGTTATCAAAGGCGAGAAAAGGTCTCAAGCAATTAGTTATTTAGAACATCTTGCTGAAGCAGGAAATATTGTTGCTAAACGCAGCCTTGCGTTTCTGGTGAGAGAAGTTGACCGAAGCCGTGCTATTGACCTATACAGGCAAGCAGCTAATACAGGTGATTCAGAAGCTTTATTCAATTTAGCTGAGATGGCTGAAGGAGAGGATTATCACAAAGCACTCCTGCTTCTAGAGCAAGCTTCCGAAGCAGGAAATCTACAAGCTATGAACAATCTTGCATTGTTACTTGAGGCTGAGAACCGTGACCGCGCTTTTGAGCTTTTGGAGAAAGCGGCAGAAGGAGGGGATTCCTGGGCTTTGACTAATCTTGCTATTCGAGTTCAAAATGAAGACCGTGAACGCGCGATAGAGTTGTTAAAACGCTCTTCAGATATTGGAGATGCCATCGCCATTAATTACCTTGCTGTCATGATAGAAAATGAAGATCGTGACAGCGCCAAACGACTGTATGAACAAGCAGTAGGACTTGACGATGCCAACGCTATGTCGAACCTGGCTATTCTTATCTTGAGCGAGAATCGAGGAAGGGCTATCGAGCTTTTTGAACGTGCAAGTGAACTTGGCTTAACGAGTGCGATGGTTAACCTTTCCGATTGCATAATCAATGAAGACCAAAAACGCGCTATAAGCCTTCTCGAACAAGCAGTTTCCCTGAGCGATAATCTAGCAAAGGAAAAGCTTTTACAGCTTCAGCAAATTGAGCGTCAGGAAAAAGAACGTCGTATACGCGCAGAACAGCAACGCATACGCCAAGAGCAACAGCGCAGGCTTACAGAGCAGCAGCGCATGCGTGCAGAGCAGCAATCTCGAAAACTTGAGACAATCCCTCCGGAGAAGAATGCATTGACTGAGCCTAGCGATATCGCTGGCGAGAGGATTCTCCTTAAAGCGCATTCAAGCGAAAAGAGTAAAAGAGATTTTTATCTGAGAGAGGCCAAGAGAAGAGGTGTCATTGAGTTGATTCACTTCACCAGAATTGAAAACCTGGATTCAATTCTGCTGTATGGCATCAGTCCACGGTGTGTATTAGATAGCAACCGAGTCCCCTACATGCACAATGACACAGGCAGGTATGATGGTTATCAAGACGCGTCTTGCCTCTCGGTCTCATTTCCCAATTCAAAGCTGTTCTATACCTTTCGAAAATCAAAAGGTGGGACATGGGCAGTGTTTTCGTTATCCCCAGACCTGTTCTTGTCAGACTCAATAGAGAAATTCTATTTCTTTGAGCGTAATGCCTCTAGAGGCGACTCAAATAGATGCTCGTTTCGAGAAATGTTCGGAAACCCGTCATCGAAGTATCCTGAAGATGTCCAAGCCGAGATATTGGTTTTCGGCGTGGTGGATTCTCGGTTTATCAGCAAAGTCTATGTGGAGACAGAAGAAGACCGCAGGGCTCTTGGGAGTATCGGAAAACCTATAGAGGTGCGCGGTGGGATGTTTCAACAAAGAGAATGGGTAATATAGCTATGAGCAAATCAGAGGCGATTACCTCACGGGTTGTTTTTTTCGTCGGCGACGACAAGGAATTCTTCCAAGAAAAAGCGATTGAATTCACATGGTACATGGGGATGAGTTGGCAGCAGCGCCAGCGCTCATCTATCTCACTGCACGAGTCAATCAGAAGACTGTATCCTGGCATAAGAGTGATTGAGGCATCAACCAAGTCAACCGACTACGAGCTTGGGAGATCTTTGAGCGCCTTTAATCTCACTCTGGAGGGCATCCCTATTGAGAATGTCTTCCAGGCATCAAAAGTGTTCAGCGACGGAGGACCCTACCATGATTTGCTTGATGTGTCACCAAAAGAAGCCAGGTCCGATGAGCGAATCAAGATAGACAGCAAGAATAAAGACAGAAGGCTAATCACTTTTCGATACAAGCAAGTAGACTACCCTCTCAAGCCAAGGTCAATGTTCTACGACTATATCTACATCAAGGCATTGTCAGAGCACCCTGAATTGGCTAGTAGAATCTGTGAGTATGATGTCTTTACAGATATTGAGTTCAACCAAAAAGTGCCTTATTCAGATAGAGTCGGCCCCTTTAACTGCCAGGCCAGAGCTTTGGCAATTTTTGTTAGCCTTGAAAGAAATGGCCTGACCAATGAGTACTTAAAAGATCCAGGTTTTCCAATGAATAGAATTTATGGACACGCCAGTTTACCAAGCCAAGGCATGCTTGATTTGGGGTGATGTAGGCACAATAGTGATTACTCGAAATAGCTCTTAGGGGGGGGCATGGACATAGTAATCGGCGATTCAGAGGCATTCTGAACTCATGGGTGAACTCATGGGGACAGGTTCCGTGAGTTATTTGCAACTCATGGGGACAGGTTCCGTGAGTTATTTGAATAACTCACGGAACCTGTCCCCATGAGCTCATGAGCTATGTTTTCGTTGCTCAAGTAGCACGAGTAGAATCGCCGAGAAATGAGCCGCCAGTAATACGAAAAGTAAGATATAGGGAGACATTTCCGAAATTCGTTCAAGAGGGGAGGTGGTTTCAAAGAAATAGCGGACAAGGAACCTCAGAAGCAAAGCCGCAGGCAGCCCTGTCAGAATCAATCCAAAGGCTTGTCTGACACGGGATGGGTGCGGGATAATCATCACTATGGCCGCAACGAATAACACTATTCCTGTTACCAGGATTATCATTGTCATCATGAGGCCAACTGTGAAAAAAGCACCCTCAAACCCGCCAGGATTAATATTTACCGGCCAGCCGTCTCTTCCCATGATGTAGGTTACAGAGGAGTCACTGAAGTATACGTAGTAAATCACCTTGAGGGCGCTTACATTGGAACTAATCTCCATCTCAACGATAAGCCCAATATAAAACAAACCAAGTATCAACACTAAAAACGAAGTGATGAACAAGGCAAAGTCCCTTGAGCTTAACGAATTCATCGCAACACCTTTCTGGCTGTCCCTTGTCCCATGCGGGAAAGGAAGAACAGCATTTCTACCCAGTAAACCTCGCAGCTGTAATAAAGGTTGCATACAAGACATAGTCAGTAGGGACGTATAATATAAACTCCAGGCGTGACTCACTTCTGACCCAGAGAGAGCGCGTGATGCGTAAGAGTTTTTGCATATATCAGCGGCATTATGCAGCGTAGTAGTAGCTTCTTTTCATCAGTAACACCGCGACTCAAGGAGACTCAATGGCTGAGACAGGGTTATTCATCACAAAGACCATCATCGTTATACGGCATGCTAAGTCAGATTGGACTACGGGTGCCGCTGATTTTGATAGACCTCTGCTCCCGCGAGGGCGAAAGGATGCCTTTGCCATAGGAGCCCTGCTTGAACCCTATGACATTGATCTGGTTTGGTGTTCAGCCGCCAAGCGCACCCAGGAGACCTGGGAGCAAGCGTGCCTGGGTGGGGCTCATGCGGAGGAGGTGGATTTCCGTCGTTCTTTCTATAGTGCGTGGACGAATTCTCTCATCTCAGAAATGACTACGCTCGATGAATCGCTCTCCACGCTCGCCCTTGTTAATCACCAACCCACGGTAGGCGATCTGGTAGATACCCTTGCCCAGCCCAGTGATTTAGCGACTCAAGTAGCCCACCACTTTCCCACTTCTGGTGTGGCCATTCTCACCTATCAGGGATTGTGGGAAGAGCTTCACCCCGGGCAAGCGATTCTTGAGAGTTTCACACGCGTGCGAAGGGACAAGAGGTAGAGCAGCTAAGAATACTATCCCTGCTGCACCAAAGGGTCGCGGGAGAAGATGCTGTCGTTGCAACGGTAGGTGAGTTCCACTGCAACCGAAAGGGGAACCTTTCTGACTAAGGATTCTTCAGCCATACTTCAAGCCTGTCATCTTTTCTATGACATCTTGTCTAAGATAGAGTGGGTAAATCCAGTCGCCACCGGCATCATAGGTTTCTTCTCCTTGCAAAAAGGCAAGCAATACTTCGTAGTCGCTCACATTTGAGGTCTCAACTAGATGGTAGTTGGCATCTCCCTTGAATTTGATGCCAAAAATCGTCCGAATCCTTACTGAGTCTGTTCCGGTACACCGCTCGCAAGAGATGCTGACATCAAGCGTTACATCAAAGCCCTCCGAGATTATTTCATTGACTACAGCTTCAATGCGCTCAAGGGATTCCATCCGCCAGTCCTCGATTTTAGCGTTTGCATTACAGGTGCTGCAAGCAAGGTGCTTGTACTCAGGTTCAACTGGCATCGTTTCATAGCACATTGCGCCCATAACAATCAGAGTTTCATCGGGGTTTTCTGCAAGCTCTCTCAGGCGCTCATTGAGCTCATCGCGAGTGAGCCCACTTAAGGAGTCAAGCTCATCTAGCCTAAAGCTGAAAGACTCTCTGCCGGTGCAGGCAGCCAGCAGCCCAGAAAACGCTACCGAAAGCGCCACACCAATCTTCATAAATGCTCGCCGGGAAATATCTTTGGCCATAGCTACTCTCGTTCCTAGTGTTTACTACGCAGTGCTTGCTAAAGGACAGTCTTGTATCCTGGCATCGCTGGCTATTATAACCAGTTTTTCCAGTAAGGCTTGGTCGACAAAGAAGTGCTGTGCAAACCATTAAGCAACATAATTCGGGCGATACTTTACTTCTTTTTTCAACGCACCACCATCTTTGCTACAGCGCTAGTACTTAAAATACGATTCAGAGCAACAAAGTGTCGGGAACTTCTTCATGCGACAGTGTATACGTCCCCCTTGACACAGATTCCGCTATTTTTATCCCAAATGCATCGAAAAAGGCGATTTTTAGCTGCTCTGAAGTAACTGCCATTTCTCGCATCAGGCTCAGGTGCTGGTAGATGGCTCGTTGAAAAAGCAGTGCTTTTTCGAACTCCCCAAAATCGCCCTTTTCGATGCATCTGGGCTAGAAATGGCGCATTCTGTGGCACGGGACTCCAAAGCAGCCAAACTTGACAGCCTACAACGACGGAACGGCGTTCCGTTTTTCTGTGTGTCATACTTATTCGCCCCTTGTTACACAGAGCTACGATTTGTCGAATTCGCTGATTTGTGCTTGTAGATAGCGTGTGATTGTGGTGATGATGCGTCTCATCTCTGTCACCGCTTGTGCCGGATACTTTCCCAGGGCTGTTTCTTCGCTGAGCATCGTCACGTTAACACCGTCGAGCACCGCATGGGCTACATCGCTGGTTTCTGCTCGGGTGGGGCGTGGGTTGTCTACCATGCTCGCCAGCATCTGGGTTGCCACGATACTGATCTTTTGATACTTCTTACATAAGTCAACTATGCGCCATTGAACAACCGGAACCAACTCTACCCCGATTTCATAGGCCATGTCACCGCGCGCCACCATGACAGCGTCACTAGCGCGCACTATTGAACCTAAAACGCCTTTTTGCACCGCAGCCTTGGTTTCAATCTTGGCGATAATCTGAGCTTGCGAACCATGATTGCGAAGAATCTTACGCAATACCTGAATATCTTCTGCGGAGCGCACAAACGACATGCAGATAAAGTCAAAATCCTCTTCAAGGATGAACCTTAAGTCAGCTTGGTCTTTGGCGGTAATCGGGTCTCCAGTAAAATCCGAGTCAGGCAGATTGATACCGTTGAAACTGGTCAGATAGCCACTGGAAAGGGCCCGAACCGTGACGGCACTGCCTTCTACCGCCAGTATCTCGGCTTCGACCTTGCCGTCGAACAAGAAAATGCGCTGATGCAGGCTAACGTACGGAGCAATATCATATTGAATGGGCAAAATAGTATTGCCGCCCTGCTCTGCTCCATACACCAGAGCCAACTCGTCGCCAGCCTTAACGTCAAGGCGTCCTGTCAGTCTGCCTAGACGAATCTTTGGCCCAGCCAAATCCGCAACGATAAAGACTTCCCTGTTGAGTTTTGCGGCAATCTCTCTGACCCACTGAACCTGCTGTTTTGCATCATTGTGATTTGCATGACTAAAATTGATGCGGATTCCATCAGCCCCGGCAGCAATAATCTGCTCAATGCCATCACAGCTGCCATTGCCGTTGAGAGCCCCAATGGTAGCAAGAATCATGGTTTGTTCCCCTGCTGGCATATTCATGCGCAAAGTTTATCAGAATCACCAGGGGTGCGCCTGGCTTAGGAGTTCCGCCCCTGCTGCACCAAGGGGTCGTCAGAAAAGATGCTGCCGTTGCAGATGTGTGCCACCTCTCTGCAGCCGGCGTCGCAAAAATCTTGATTATCACATCCTGTGCAAGAGGTTGGTCGGTAAGCCCGCAGTCGAAAAGCTTGCCAATACTTGTTCTCAGAAAAATCATCGAGGGTGCCCACGCGCACCGGGGAGTGATTGCAGGCGCGCACGTAACCACTGGGATCAATCACATAAAAACCTTTAGCGGCCGAACAAATATGACCAAAATGAATCTGCTTATACTGCTCTGGGTTGTCAATGGCACAGTAGGGAACCTCAGTTCCTAACATACCCCGTCTTTTGGAAATTGAGAGCACTTCTTCTGCAGTGGCGAGCATCTCATTGACATCAGCACGGCTGAGCTCCAGTCGCTTTCTGTGCTTAAGACCTCTTCCGCCAGGTAAAAAACGGTTAAGCAAGATGGTTTTGCTTCCGGCAAGCAGCGCGCCCGCAACAGTCTCATAGAGCTCAAACTTGTTGAGTTTGGTTACGGTGATGCCGGTGGTAACGTGCAGCCCCAGATTGCTGGCGCGTTTGACCCAGCTGAGCACTTGTTCCGCTCCTTTGGAACCCGTGTGCTTGCGGTAGGTTTTGACTCCAGGCAGACTCGTGCTCAAAGCAAAGTCATGCTTTTTCAGCAAGATGAGCACCTCATCTGTAAGCAGCAGGCTGTTGGTGATGAGGCGCTTGCTTTTGATTTCCTCATGGGTGCCAATATAGTCTAGGATATCTAAGATGTCGGAGCGCATGAGCGGCTCGCCCCCCGTAAGGGTGACATTTTCGGAACCGAGAAGTACCGCCTTGTTGATCGCAGTCTTCCACTCATCAGTTGTGAGCTCTCTTTGTATGAAGCTTTTATCTGCCTCCCACGGGCATGAGCAAAATATGCAACTGTTATTGCAACGGTAAGTGAGCTCTACTGCAACCGAAAGGGGAACCTTTCTGGTAAGGGATTCCTCAGTCATGCTTCAAGCCAGTCATTTTTTCAATAACGTCTTGTCTAAGATAGAGTGGGTAAATCCCGTCGTTCCAGGTGGTATGGGTTTTTTCTCCTTGTAAAAAGGAAAGTAGTATTTCGTAGTCGCGCACATCTGAGGTCTCAACCAGATGGTAGCTTGCGTCATCTTTGAACTTGATGCCAAAAATTGTCCGATACTTTGCAGACTCTGCATCAGCACACTTTTTGCAAGAGATGATGACATCAAGCCTTACATCAAAGCCCTCTCGGATCATTGTGTTGACAGTAGCTTGGATACTCTCAAGAGAGTTCATCTGCCAATCTACCATTTGAGCGTTTGCACTACAGGTGCTGCAAGGAAGCGGCGAGTATTCAGGCTCAACAAATGTTGGGATATAGCACGTTGCGCCCGGGCTGAT
This sequence comes from Coriobacteriia bacterium, assembly GCA_009784425.1. GTDB lineage: Bacteria > Actinomycetota > Coriobacteriia > Coriobacteriales > UBA8131 > WQXH01. The sequence continues at coordinate 20,393 of WRBR01000025.1, forward strand.
TGGGAGTTCATCAGAATCGACTGCAAGCTCCCTCAGACGTTCGTTAAGCTCTTCACGAGTAAGCCCATTGAGAAACTCAAGCTCATCTAACTCAAAGTTGTTACCCCCTCTGCCGGTGCAAGCAGCCAACAGCCCAGAAAACGCTACCGAAAGCGCCACACCAATCTTCATAAATGCTCGCCGGGAAATATCTTTGACCATTGCCACTCTCTTTCTAAATATCTACCATACAGTATTTAGCGCACCTGCTGATAGATTTTCTTGAGTGTTTCGAGTGCTTGGGGGTATTCAAAGGTGGCGCTCATGCCAAACTGTGTGTAAGGCAGATCAAAGACATTGCCATTTTGCACGGCGTCGAAGTGCTTCCAGATGTCGTTTTCTTTGAACTCTTTGTCAAACATTTCTATTACATCGGCGGGCAGTGCGTGCGCTGCGCGTAAGATAATGTCGGGTTTGCGAGAGAGCATGTCCTCGGTGTTTGCAGAGATGAACTCGGCGCTCTCGCCCTCATACACGTTGACTGCGCCGGTCATGGCAACCAGTGAGCCGATGTACGAGCTCTCTGTTGCTACCAGATACGAGCCGGGCAGACCCATCAAAATCAGTACTCGTGGCGGCTCGTCAAAAGCGATTTCCTCTACGTATTGGGCTTTGAATATCTCGTACTCGGCAACCAGCGCCTGTGCCTCTTGCTCGCGCCCCAGAAGCGGACCCAGCTCTGCAATAGCGGCATACATGTGATCAATGCTGCGCAGATTAAGAAAGGCCACATCAAGGCGCGCAGCCTCAAAACGCGGAGAGAGACTCGCTTCAAGTGTCTTGGGAGCAAAGACCCAGTCGGGTGAAAGCGAGCGGATAATCTCCATATCAGGATTCATAGAGGCACCTACATTTGCCGCGCCCGCAAAGCGGTCCGATGCCTCAAGCTCAGTTTGCGGCACCCCAATCACATCAACATTCAGGCGCGCCATAATCTCTGCAACGGAGCGCGACGTGGCAACCACTCGCTCAGTGCCGGTGATTACTTTGGGACCATCTCTGCCTTGGGGATATTGATCAACGCAGCCGGTGAGCATCAGGGACTGCAAAAGAAGCACGCTCGTAAGAAGGAATATGAGCAAGCGTCGGCACATAGCAAGAAGTTATTGCTGCGACTTCTGCTTTTTGCGGAGCGTTGCAATTATTGCAATACCAACAATAAAGAAGAGGATGGCGCCAGCAATGCCCAAAAAGGTCAGCAGGGGACCGCGGTCTTCATCAGCGACCCCGGTGACGCCATCGTTACCCGTATTCGCGTAGATTGAGAGAGCTTCGTCATTGACCTCATTGTCAATCTCGGCAACCGGAATCTCTACCGCTTCGCCCTCGGGCGCAAATTGGAGAAAGCCCACGACCTCGCGACCCATAGGTATAGAAACCAGCGAAACTCGCAGTATGCTGTCTACGCTGGGCACGCTAATCTGCAGGTCTTGGGTGTTCTTGTCAGGCTGCTCGGCAACGATATTGTAGGGCACCGCTTTTTTGACCGCGCCGTTCTCGTCAAGCAGCTCAATCCTGAAGTCTTTTGATTCTTCTACTAAGCCCACACGAAAGGTGATGAAGACTGTGCCTTCTGCATCAATGAGCAGCGTTGCCGGAGTCTTCAGAATCAGATTTTCCACCATGCCTTGACCCAGGCCGGGGTTATTGCCTTGATCTTCAATCTGACCGGTAATCGGATTCACATAAGAAGGCACTGCCTGCAGTGATTGTTCTTCTGCGGCAACGGCAGCGTTGAGGGGGGCAAAGAGCGCCCCCGTCAGTACAATGCACAGCCCAAGCGTTAGGGTGGCTTTAAGTAATCTCAGTCTCATACAGGTTCTCCTGTTTTGGCGCTCTCAGCCAGACTCACCAGTTTTGATGCGCTTCTGACTCTGTGGAGATTGAACGCCACGGCACCGGCACCAAGAACACCAAGAGTTACTCCGGTCCATCCGTACCAGGGAATCCCCGCTAAGAAGTCCAAAAATCCTTCTGCGACAGCCTCCAGGCCGGCCGGTGTCTCCTGCTCGCCCAAGGTAGTTGAGCTATTTCCGGAGGAATTGCTGCTACTGCTCAGGACGGGTGTTTTGGCTTCCTCTTCTGCTTCCAGCGCGGTGCGTTCAACATCGCTTACGTCTTTATCTACGGAGGCAATAGCGGTATTGCTTGAGAGCACCGCTCCGTCAGCAGCCTGAAGAGTATCCCAGCTGATGCGCAGCCTTCCGCCCAGACCGTCAGGCATGACCTGGATATCCGGGCGCATGGTAAAGGTGACGGGATGATAGGTGTTTCTGTTAGGCAGCCCAAAGCTAAACGCGCTGGGGTAGCTTGATCCGCCAATGGTGATGTTGTTGGCGATAACGCCTGCCGGGCTACCGTAAACGGTAAAGACCGTGAGCGCGGTGACCAAACTGCCCGATTGAATCGGCACGGTTGAGATTGACATGGTTATATTGCCGCCATTGACATCAATAATTGCCGTTTTATTTAGTGAGGCGTTGGCCATCGAAGGCTCGTCACTGCTCGCGTGCCAAAAATCAACCCGTACGGTATAGCGCCCGTCGCCTGATGTTTCAATCGAGACCGCGTCTGTTGGCTTGAGCACCAATCCATCTAAGGCTGCCTGGAGCTGCATACGTGCTGCGTCAACGGATGCCTGAGAGGCATTTGCATTTGCATACACACTCTGCGCTTCATTCAGCGCGTTCCTGAGCGTGTTATAAGAAAGCTCAGTGTAAAGTGATGCATCAACTTGCAGCGCCTGGTCAATGAGAGCCTTCAGCGCTGTTTTATCTACGGCTGCCGGCGGAGTGATGATAACACCACCGGTAAAGTCAAATCCAAGGTACTCCAGCACTGTCATCTCCTGAGCACCCGCAAGCGAGAGCTCCATGCGCATGTCTCGAGAAGCCCAGTTGGGGTTTTGTTCCGTGCCCATATTTATGCTATAAACCACCAGCAAGGTACGGGTCGCTGACTGCATTTCAACGGTGACTCTCGTAATAGTTCCTGCAGAGTTACTTGTCTCAGTAGCAGAGACTCTATTGTCAAGATGCAGTGCGATGGCGTTGCTGTCACTCTGTGTCTTATCATAGGCATACGAATTATCCTGAACCAGATTGATCCCACTGGTCTGGAAGAAGCTGACGCGGAATTGATTTTCGTTTACGACCTCAACGACCGCTCTATCATCGTAGAAGACGTTAGCAGAAGAGACTTGATTCAAGTCGTCAGTCATCTTCATTTTGACATCAAGCAGATAAAAGCTGCCAACCGTTGGAAAGTTCAAGCTTTTACTGACCAAGCCACTTATCGCTGCGTTAAGTGCCGCGAGCGCAGCCGCGACATCTCCCGTACTTGCGCTTGCATTTCCCAGCACCGCATGAGCTGCACTAAGCGCAACACTGAGCGCTGCGGCCGTCTCATCTGTGTAATCTGTGAGCGTGAGCTGCTCGGCATCGGCAACTCGTACTTTCAGCGCTGAGATGTTTACCAGGCTCGTAATTGCCTGATTGAGACTCTGCAATGCGCTGCTGATATCAGCTTGAGTCGCAAGTTCATTGGCAAATACACCTTGGGCATTGGCGAGCTCAATGAGCATTGCCCCAAATGAGGTGATGGTATAGTCTGCCTCATCCAGGTTCTCTGCATATGTAATCCGCATTTCCAACTGCGACTTATCAACTCCACCTCCGTCACCAAAACCACTGAAGAGTGGTGCTGCTATTTCTTGTGCTGTTGTAGGGTCAATCACCATGAAGACGCCAAGCGGTGCTCCGGCAAGACCTGATCCCATATGACCGACCACTTTGTCGACATGAA
>WRBR01000026.1 GCA_009784425.1 Coriobacteriia bacterium
ATAACGACGGTTACTACACCTTCGTTGGCAGAAGCGATGACGTCATAAAATGCAGTGGTTACCGCATAAGCCCCTTTGAGGTTGAGAGCGTGTTGTTAGAGCATGATGCCGTTCTTGAGTCTGCGGTTACTGCCTTTCCCGACGAAACGCGCGGTTTTGTGGTGAAGGCCACCGTTGTTTTGACGCAGAAATATGCCCCCTCAGATGAACTGGTCAAGGAGCTGCAAAACTACGTTAAGCAGCAAACAGCGCCATACAAATACCCACGCATCATCGAATTTGTAGACGAGCTTCCCAAAACCATAGGCGGCAAAATCAAACGCGCCCAAATAGCAGCCAAAGACTCCGGCAGAAGCTGGTACGAGTAACTCGTTAGGTGGAACAGAGGGACGGGGTTGGTGTACCGGGACAGAAGGGGACGGTTCATGTGTCCTGCTGTTGTCCTGGGACAACAGCAGGACACATGAACCGTCCCCTTCTGTCCCGGTACACCAACCCCGTCCCTCCTGTACCAATCTGGGACACCAACCCCGTCCCCCTGTTCCACCTCTGGTATAGTTAGATGTCACGGCTTTTGAGGAAGAAGAGGACATATGGCTCGCTATTTTGATGACGTTGCGCACACTTTTAATGAATACTTGTTAGTACCTGGGTATTCTTCAACGGAATGCACTCCGGATAAAGTAAATCTGAAGACTCCCATTGTGCGTTATGAGCGCGGCAGTGAGCCTCCGCTCACCATAAACATTCCGCTTACCTCGGCTATTATGCAGAGCGTGAGTGACGACACTATGGCAATCTCGCTTGCGCGTGAGGGCGGACTCTCCTTTATTTATAGCTCACAGACAATTGAAGATGAAGCTGCGATGATTGACAAGGCCAAGGATTACAAGGCCGGATTTGTGGTGAGTGACTCAAATCTGAGTCCGGATATGACCCTTGAAGCTGTAATGAAGCTCAAGGAGGCCAGTGGGCACTCAACTATGCCGGTAACTCATGATGGGTCGCCTCACGGACGCGTATTGGGTATTGTTACCAGCAGGGATTACCGCCCAAGCCGCACCCCGCTCACCTCAATTGTCTCAGACTTTATGACACCGCGCGAAAAGCTCATTGTAGCCCCGGCAAACACAACGCTCAAGGCAGCTAATGACATCATTTGGGATCATAAGCTCAACGCTCTTCCCGTGGTTGATGAAAATGACTGCCTGCTCTACATGGTCTTCAGAAAGGATTACGACTCTCACAAGCTCAATCCGCTGGAGAATCTGGATGTACATAAACGCTACATGGTAGGCGCGGGAATTAACACCCATGACTATACCGAGCGTATTCCGGCAGTGATTGATGCCGGCGCTGACATTCTCTGTATTGACTCCTCTGAAGGCTTTACCGAGTGGCAGAAGCTCACGCTTGATTGGGCGCGCAAAGAGTACGGACCTGACCTCAAGATTGGCGCAGGCAATATCGTTGACAAAGATGGATTCCGCTTTTTGGCTGAGGCCGGCGCTGACTTCATCAAAGTGGGCATAGGTGGCGGCTCTATCTGCATCACCCGCGAGCAAAAGGGAATCGGGCGCGGCCAGGCAACCAGCATCATTGAGGTTGCACACGCTCGCAATGAATATTATGAAGAAACCGGCATCTACATACCGCTTTGTTCTGACGGCGGTATTGTGTACGACCACCACATGACCCTGGCCTTGGCTATGGGCGCCGACTTTATGATGCTGGGGCGCTACTTTGCCCGCTTTGACGAGAGCCCCACCAACAAGGTCACCATTAACGGCAATTACATGAAGGAATACTGGGGAGAGGGCAGTGCTCGTGCGCTGAATTGGGCGCGCTACACGCAGGGCTCTGCAAAGAAATTCAGCTTTGAGGAGGGCGTGGACTCGTATGTGCCCTACGCCGGCTCGCTGAAAGACAACGTAGGGGTCACCCTCGCCAAGATGCGCTCCACCATGTGTAACTGCGGGGCTTTGACCATTCCGGAGTTTCAACAGAAGGCAAAGCTGACCTTAATCTCGTCAACCTCAATTATCGAAGGCGGCGCGCATGACGTCATGCTCAAGGATCAAGTCAACATGCTCCCACCCCGCTGATGCCACTACCTCGTGAGATAACAAAACAAGTGCAGGTTGGTGGCGTTGCCTTGGGTTGCGGCGCTACTATTCCTTTGCAATCCATGCTGAGCACCTCAACGGCTGATACGGTTGCCTGCCTTGCGCAGATTGCTGACCTGCAGGAGGCGGGTTGCAACATTGTGCGCGTGGCAATAGAGAGCAGCAAGGACCTTGCTCCCTTTGAGCTTATCTGCGCCAAAAGCCCGCTGCCGGTAGTGGCAGACATTCACTTTGACTATCGCCTGGCGGTGGAGGCCGCTCAGCGGGGAGCTGCCAAGCTGCGCATCAACCCTGGCAATATCGGCAGCGTGGACAAGGTCAATGCCGTTATTGATGCTGCGGGAGAGGCCGGGATACCCATACGCATTGGCGTGAACTCCGGGTCCCTTGAAGAGTCTCTTAAAGAAGCGGCTGACTTAAGCCTGGCAAGCAAGTTGGTGCTTTCAGCTGAGCAATCGGTTCGACACTTTACAGCGCGCGGCTTTAATGACCTGGTGCTCTCGGCAAAGGCCTCTGATGTGCCTACGACAATTGAGGTGTATCAGCGACTCTCACGTGCCCTCCCTCAAGTGCCGCTCCACCTGGGCGTAACCGAGGCGGGCACCGCCTGGGCGGGGACGATACGCTCGTCTGTGGGCATAGGCGCTCTTCTGGCCTCAGGCATTGGGGACACTTTTCGCGTATCGCTCACAGCCAATCCGGTTGAGGAGATTCGCGTGGCGCGGAGAATCTTGGCTGCCCTGGGTCTGGGAGCCGAGGATCTGGCTACCCTGATAAGTTGCCCCACCTGCTCGCGTTGCAAGGTTGACCTCATGGGAATTGCCAATGAGGTTGAGCAACGCCTTGAGCTGGTCAAGAAACCACTGAAGGTTGCTGTCATGGGATGTGTGGTAAACGGCCCGGGAGAAGCCGCTGAAGCCGATGTAGGCGTAGCTTGCGGCAAAGGCACGGGCGCGATATTTGCCAAAGGAAAAGTGCTCTATACTGTTGCAGAAGACCAGATCATAGAAGCACTTTTTAGTGAGATAACGTCATAAGGAGAGAATAGTAATGCCATTAATCGATGCTCGTTTGCTGCGAATGAGTCAGCTCTATGCGCCTACGCTCAAGGAAGACCCGGTGGACGCCGAGCTTCCCTCACATCAACTCTTGCTGCGCGCTGCCATGATACGCAAGGTTGCTGCAGGCGTGTACTCATTTTTACCGCTTGGTTTCAGGGTTTTGAGAAAAGTGGAGCAGATAGTACGCGAGGAGCAAGACCGCATTGGCGCTCAGGAAATGATCATGTCCATAATTCAGCCGGCCGAGCTTTGGCACGAGAGCGGCAGATGGGACGTTTACGGACCCGAACTCATGCGCTTCAACGACAGGCACGACCACGGATTTGCCCTCTCGCCAACACAGGAGGAGCTGATAACCTCTCTGGTGCGCGACGAGTTGCGCTCATATCGCGAGCTCCCCAAAAGCCTCTACCACATTCAGTGGAAGTACCGTGACGAGATTCGCCCGCGTTTTGGCTTACTCAGAGGCCGCGAGTTTGTGATGAAGGACGCTTACAGTTTTCATGCCACACAGGAGTCCTTGCAGGAGCATTACGATGAGCAGTCGGCTGCCTATGGGCGCATCTGCGACCGGTTGGGCCTTGAGTGGCGCCCGGTTGAGGCGGACAGCGGGCAGATAGGCGGCAGTGTCACCACGGAATTCATGGCTCTGGCCGAGGCAGGGGAGGACGGCATCTTCTACTGCGACTGCGGCTTTGCCGCAAATATGGTTGTTGCCCAAGCGGGTTATGAGCTTGAGGAATACCGCCCGCACGAGACGGAAGGCAAGCTCACCAAGCTGCACACTCCGGGGGTCACCACCATAGAGGAGCTGGCCGCCCATCTCTCGATTAACGAAAAATCCACGGTCAAGGCTCTGGCAGGAAGAGACGAAGAGGGGCAGAGCTACGTGCTCTTTATACCGGGAAACCACAACTTGGCCGGTATTAAGATAGACAGGATCCTGCCTGGATTCACTTTATTGACTGACGAAGAGTTGGAACAAGCGCAGCTGGTCAAGGGCTTTTTAGGCCCCATAGGCCTACCTGAGGGTATTCGCGTTATTGCGGATCCCTCCCTCAAGGAGCTGCCCTGCTGGCTCACCGGCGCCAATGAAGTTGACTATCATGTTGCCGGCGCAACGCTGGGTCGTGACTTTAGCGTTGACACCTGGGCCGATATCACCGAAGCCTTGCCAGGTGATGCCTGCCCTGTGTGCGGCCTGCCACTTAAAGACGCGCGCGGCATTGAGGTTGGTCAGGTATTTCAGCTGGGAACCAAGTATTCTGAGTCCATGAAGGCTACCTTCATGGATGTGGACGGCACCGAAAAGCACTTTATCATGGGCTGCTACGGCTGGGGAGTTACGCGCAGTATCGCTGCCTTGGTTGAGCAGCACTACGATGAGCAGGGAATCATCTGGCCAATGAGCGTAACACCAGCAGAAGTAGCTGTTATTCCGCTTGCCTCCGGCGATGAACTGGTTGAACCCACCGCCGAGAGCCTGGCCGAGCTTTTGACGCAAGAAGGCATCGAGGTAGTCATCGACGACCGAGACGAACGCGCCGGAGTCAAATTCAATGACGCCGACCTCATTGGCTGGCCCTTTCAGCTCATAGTAGGCAAGCGCGGACTTGAATCCGAGACAGTTGAGCTCAAAGTACGCGCCACCGGCGAGAAGACTTCTCTCGCGCTGCAAGAGGCAGTCAAAACAATAGTCGCCTTGGTTGAGGAACAACGAAAACTCTATCTTTAGCGATAGGTAAATAGTGATGCTTGCGCTTTACATAGTCTTGCTGGTACTGGTCTTTGCTTTTGGGGCAATTTTTGGGAGCTTTCTTAACGTTGTTATCTATCGTCTGCCTAAGAAGCTGGACTTTGTCAAAGGGAGCTCGTTTTGTTCTCACTGTGAGCATAAGCTCAAGGCTCTCGACCTCGTTCCCATTCTAAGCTATCTCCTTTTGGGCAGAAAGTGCCGCTACTGCAAAGAACCGATTTCACCGCGCTACATGCTGGTGGAGGCACTTGCCGGCCTTTTAGCCGTGGTGACTTATCTTGCCTTTTTGCCTCCTGCGGCATTCTTGCTTGAGGTAGATGCAGCACAGGTGTATTTCATTACCGCACATGAAGCGGGCCTTGTTGCCACGTGGCTGCCCTTTGAAGTTGCTGCCTATGGGGCAGCGCTGGCTTCTGCGGTGATGGTCTTTGCCTTGCTCTGCCTGCTGGTGGTAGTCACCTTTATCGATGCCGATACTATGGAGATTCCTAATTCACTCTCTATCTGGATTGCAGTACTGGGCCTGCTTGCCCTGGTTATTGGACCTACTTCGCAGCTACCGTGGTACGACCACCTCATTGGAGCGCTTGTTATCAGCGTGCCAATGTTCTTACTGGCCTTCATCATTGCGGGCTCCTTTGGGCTGGGAGACGTTAAGCTCATAGCCGCAGCCGGACTCTTTCTTGGCTGGCAGTTGGTGTTGCTGGCCGCCTTCATTGGTGTTTTAATTGGCGGCATCTACGGTATCTATCTCTTGGTTACGCGCAAAAAAGGCCGCAAAGAGCACTTTGCCTTTGGACCGGCACTTTGCGCAGGTATTGCCCTGAGTATCTTCTTGGGTCAGCATATAATTAGCTGGTATACTGGCTTCTTTTAAAAGTGGAGGAATGATGAATAAGAAGGATCTTGCGTTTTTGAAGGAGCTTACCGAGGCGCCCTCGCCCAGTGGTTTTGAGGTGCCGGCAGCCACGGTGTTTCGCACAAGGATACAGGCAGTGGCCAACAAGGTTGAGACCAATGTGCTCGGCAGTGTTCACGCAACGCTCCTCGGCAAGGGCGCGGGTCCGAGTCTGATGATTACCGGTCATCTGGACGAAATCGGTCTTATGGTGACCTATATCTCTGACGAGGGATTCATCAGCTTTCAGGCCATTGGAGGCGTTGATGCGGCGATACTGCCCGGCATGCGCGTTAACATTTGCCCCACCGGCGAGGATGCCAAGCCGGGGCAGGTGCTGCGCGGCGTCATGGGGCGAAAACCCATTCACCTTATAGAACAAGACGACCGCAAGGTTGTGACCAAGATAGATCAACTCTTCATTGACGTAGGCATGGAGGGCAAAAAGCTCAAGAAGCTGGTACGCATAGGTGACGCTATCACCTTTGGCGTGGGCTTTGAAGAGCTTGGGGACGGATTTGCTGTAGCCCGCGCCTTTGATGACAAGCTCGGCGTTTGGGTGGCAGCGCGGGTCCTTGAAGAGATTAAGAAGGCCGGCGGTGCTGCAGGTGACGTCATTGCCGCGGGCACCGTGCAAGAAGAAATCGGCATTCGAGGCGGCACCACCTCTGCCTACGGCATTAACCCGGATATTGGTATAAGTGTTGAGGTAGGCCATGCAACCGATTATCCCGATATCAACAAGCGCAAACATGGTCAGTATGAATGCGGCAAGGGTCCACTGATTGCCCGCGGTCCCAACATCAACCCGGTGCTCTTTGAGCGCATGGTTGCGGCTGCCAAGAAGACGAGGACTGCCTACCAGATAGCTCCTGAGTCGCGCGCTACCGGCACCGATGCCAACGCAATTCAGCTTGCTCGCGGCGGCAAGGTGGCCGGACTTATTTCGGTGCCTATCCGCTACATGCATACTCCCAACGAGGTGGTCAAGCTCTCTGATTTGGACGCCACCGTTAAGATACTCACGCGCTTTATCTTAGATCTGGACGAGAAAGTGGACTTTGTTCCCCGGTAGAGAGATTTGCTATGGCAAAGGAACAGTCTAAAAATAAGATAATTGCTAAAAACCGTCGCGCGTCTTTTGACTACGAGATCATCGAGACCTTTGAGGCTGGCCTAGTTTTGTCTGGCACTGAGGTTCGCTCGCTCAGAGAAGGCGGCGGGCAGCTCACCGACACCTTTGCCCTGGTGCGCAAGGGAGAGATGTGGCTGCATGGCCTGCACATCAAACCCTACAGCCACGGAAATCGTGCTAATCTTGAACCGGATAGAGTTCGCAAACTGTTGATGCACAAAAAGCAGATCCGCTATCTGGGAGACAAAGTTGCGCAGACTGGTTTGACTCTGGTGCCAATACAACTCTATTTCAATGAAGATCAGCGTGTTAAAGTAGAACTAGGACTTGCCAGAGGCAAAAAGCGCTACGATAAACGCCAATCAATAGCTGCGAGAGACACTAAGATAGACATAGAACGTGCATTGAAAAATCGAAACCGTGCAGTTGGTACAGAGGGACGGGGTTAGTGTCCCAATTTTTACTTTGTTAAAATTGGTACACTAACCCCGTCCCTCTGTACCAACCCGGTCCCTCTGTACCAACCCCGTCCCTCTGTACCACCTCTGTACCACAGTGAAGTGAGGCATAACATGGCTACTAAAGTTGTTGTAGTTGGACATCAAAATCCTGATAATGATTCGATTAGTTCTGCGGTTGCCTATTCCTATCTCGGAAATGAGCTGCAAGCGCGTATTAAGCGCGCGGATCCCTCTCAGGCTACCTTGGAGTACCAGCCGGTGCGCTTGGGGCCGGTGCCTCCTGAGAGCCTTTGGGTGCTTGAGTCTAACGGCTTTCCCTTGCCTAAGCTCATCAGTCATGTGCACGCGCGCGTCTCTGATGTGATGACTCCTGATCCCATATCGGTTAAGCATACCGCGCCGCTTTTGGAGGCAGGCCGGATTCTCAGGCAGAAGAACCTGCGTTCGCTGGTGGTAACCGACGACGACGGCAAGTATTACGGCCTCATCAGCACGCGGATGATTGCAGAGCGCTACATTGCCGCAACCGATGTGCTTGAAGAGGATGGCTCAAACACCAGCGCCGTAGTTGAGGACCTTTGTGCCTCGCTCAAGCAAAAAGTGGGCGATATTACGGAGACCGAAGTTTTGATTCTCGACAAGGTGGGTCTTCTCAAGGAGGCCATCGAGGACCTCATGGAAAGCTCCCTCAGGGAGGCTGTTGTTCTTGATGACGAGAACCGCTGCATTGGCATCGTCACCAGGTCAGACGTGGCAACCCGCCCGCGACGCAAGGTTGTGCTGGTGGATCACAACGAGACCAGTCAGGCAGCGCGCGGCATTGAGGAAGCAGAGGTGCTGGCGATAATTGATCATCATCGCATTGGTGATGTTTCCACGGCTTCTCCTATCCAGTTCATCAATCTGCCGGTTGGGTCTACGGCAACGATAGTCACTATGGAGTTTGTCAAGCACGACGTGGAGATTCCCAAGACTCTGGCCAAGGTGCTGCTCTCGGCCGTCTTGACTGATACGGTGATTTTGAAATCGCCGACTACTACGCAGGCTGACAAGGATCAGGCCAACTACCTTGCCTCAATTGCAGGGGTTGAAATCGTTGAGTTTGGCATGGAGGTCTTTAAGCACCGAAGCTCCGGCGGTGAGCTTTCGGTACAGAAGCTCGTCAACACCGATGCCAAGGAGTTCCAGATTGGCGAGACAATGGCACTGATTGCCCAACACGAAACCTTTGACCTGGCAGAAATCATGCAACACGAAGATGAGATCCGCGAAGAAATGCGTCGTCTCAAGGACTCGCGCGAGTATGAATTTGTCCTCCTGATGATTACTGACATAGGATCCGAAGGCTCACAATTCCTCTGCGAAGGCAACCGCCGCATTGTAAACCGCGTTTTCAGTATTCATTGCACAGGAGTAGGCGGCACCTGGATGCCCGGCATCTTAAGCCGCAAAAAACAAGTAGCCGCCCGCATCCTCGGCGACACCAAAGGCTAAGTGGAACAGGGTTGGAACAGGGGGACGGGGTTAGTGTTCCAATTTGACCTCGGTCAAATTGGAACACTAACCCCGTCCCCCTGTTCCAACCCTGTCCCTCCGTTCCACTTTCCCCGCCCCTCTGCATCGCACTCTTTACAGAATTGCAAAGTACCCGTAAAATAGGCACATCTTCAGGGCAGGGTGAAAGTCCCTACCGGTGGTGAGAGCCCACGAGCCGCTTTTATAGGGCAGATCTGGTGAGATCCCAGAGCCGACAGTATAGTCTGGATGAGAGAAGATGCTTACGGAGAGGTTTGCGCCTCAGCCTGCACCAAGGCAATATTCCGTCATCTTGTTAACCTGAAGAGCGACACAGGGAGAGAGATGACAGATTCTCACTACATGACAAGAGCGCTTGAGCTGGCTCAATTGGGCGGCGGTTGGGTGAATCCTAATCCGCAAGTGGGCGCGGTGCTTGTCAAGGAGAGCCGCGTGATAGGCGAGGGTTACCACGCCCGCTTTGGAGGTCCCCACGCGGAGCGCGTTACCCTTGAAGCGTGCGCAGAGTCCCCCGTGGGCGCTACCCTTTACGTTACCCTTGAGCCCTGCTGCCACACGGGAAAAACCCCTCCTTGTACTGAGGCAATCACTGAGAGCGGCATTTCCAAAGTGGTGATTGGCTCAGACGACCCTAACCCGCTTGTGTCGGGCGAAGGAGTCAAGCTTTTGAGAGATGCCGGAATTGAGGTAGTCACCGGCTTTTTGCAAAACGAGTGCGACAAGATAAATCGCATCTTTTTTCATTACATCAAGGACAAGACCCCGTATGTACTGGCTAAATACGCGATGACCGTCGACGGAAAAATCGCTACATACACCGGGGCCTCTCAGTGGATTACCGGAGAAGAGGCGCGCCTTGATGTGCAGCGGCTCAGGGACCGGTATGCAGCGATTATGGTTGGCATCAACACCGTACTTGCCGATGACCCGCTGCTCACCTGCAGAATCGAAGGGGGCAAGGACCCCTTGCGGGTGATTGTTGATTCGTCACTGAGGATACCCCTTGATTCACAGATAGTCCAAACCGCCCGGGATGTGCCTACCTTGCTGGCTACTGCGGCTGATGATCCTGTAAAAAGACAGCAGCTTGAAGAGCTGGGTTGCGGCGTTTTGGTGCTACCAACAAATGAAAACGGGCTTAACCTGAGGAGCCTCTTTCAGATACTCGGACAACGCGGCATAGACAGCGTACTGATTGAAGGAGGCCCCACCGTACTGGGCTCAGCCTTTGACGAAGGGTTGGTGCAGGCAGTGTCCTGCTATATTGCCCCTAAACTCTTCGGAGGAAGCTCCGCGCCCTCACCCATTGGAGGCAAGGGAGTCAGCACCCCTGATAAGGCAATAAAACTGCACCACATAACTGTCAAGAACTTTGGCGACGACCTCTACATCGAAGGCGAGGTGGAATGAGTGTTTACCGGCATCATTGAAGAGATTGGCACCGTAGAAGCCGTAAGGAAGGGCAAGGACTCTTCGGTTCTGACCCTGGGAGCTTCTGTGGTAATGAGTGACCTGAAACTCGGAGACTCCGTTGCGGTTGACGGGGTGTGCTTAACGGCGAGCAGCCTGAACTCAAGCAGTTTTAGTGCCGATGTTATGCACGAGACCCTCTCGCGCTCCCCGCTTGGCAAGCTGACCCGTGGGAGCAAGGTCAATTTGGAGCGCGCCTTGTTGGCCCAGGGGCGTTTTGGCGGGCATATAGTGAGCGGGCACATCGACGGCACGGGTACAATTACCGCCATCAGGCAGGACGATAACGCCGTGTGGTATACCGTCAAGGCAGATGCCGCCATACTCCGCTACATCGTTGAGAAGGGTTCCATAGCCATTGACGGCATCAGCCTCACTGTGGCGAGAATAACTGATGAAGACTTCAGCGTATCCCTTATCCCGCACACCCTCAAAGAAACAACGCTGGCTGTGAAAAAGGTGGGCAGTTTGGTCAACCTTGAAAACGACCTGCTGGCAAAGTACGTTGAGAAACTCCTGGGCGCTCCCGGCAGTGCTGGCACCGAGCAGCCTGAGCAGAGCACGCTTACCAGAGAGTTTCTCCTTTCACACGGCTTTTAACAACGGCAACGCATTGGAGGCAGCATGACACAGAACATTGATTACGATGCAAGTCAACATTTTGACTCGGTTGAAGAGGCGCTTGAGGCGCTCAAAAAGGGTGAGATGATACTCGTGATTGACGATTACGACCGCGAGAACGAGGGTGATGTGATTTGCGCCGCGGAATTTGCCACCACGCAGATCGTGAATTTCATGGCTACCTATGCCAAAGGCCTTATCTGCATGCCCATGAGCGCCGAATTCTGCGAGCGCCTGCAGATTCCGCAGATGGTTACCAGCAATACTGACACCCATGAAACCGCCTTTACTGTCTCCATCGATCACGTGGACACTACCACGGGCATTTCTGCCGCAGAGCGCGCGCTTACGGCGGTGAAGTGCACGGAAGACGGAGTGAAGCCGGAGGACTTCAAGCGTCCGGGACACATGTTTCCGCTGCTTTCCAAGCGCAATGGCGTGCTTGACCGCAACGGGCACACCGAGGCAACGGTTGACCTGATGCGCCTGGCGGGACTCAAGGAGTGCGGCCTATGCTGCGAGATAATGCGCGAGGACGGCACAATGATGAGAACCGAGGAAATCATAGAATTTGCTCAGAAGTGGGACCTCAAGCTCATCACTATTGAGGACCTGCAGAAGTACCGCAAAACCCACGATAAGCTGGTGGAATGCCTGGCTCAGACGAGGCTTCCCACTGACTTTGGTGAGTTCATTGCGCACGGTTACGTCAACAAGCTCAATGGTGAGCACCACGTGGCACTGGTCAAGGGCGATTTGGGCGATGGCGAGGACGTTTTGGTACGCGTGCACTCTGAGTGCCTGACCGGAGACGCTTTTGGCTCGCTGCGCTGTGACTGCGGCGATCAGTACAAAGCTGCAATGTCCCAGATTGAAGAAGAGGGCAGGGGAGTACTGCTCTACATGCGCCAGGAGGGCCGCGGCATTGGGCTGGTGAACAAGCTCAAGGCCTACGAGCTGCAAGACAAGGGCATGGACACGGTTGAGGCCAACAGCGCTCTCGGGTTTGAGAGCGATTTGCGCGAGTACTTCATTGGCGCCCAGATTCTACGTGACTTAGGCGTTAAATCCTTCAGGCTCCTCACCAACAACCCTGAAAAACTCTACGGCTTAAGAGGCTTTGGCCTGGAGATAACCGAACGCGTACCCATAGTTGTTGAATCAAACACTCACGACTATCGATACCTAAAAACCAAACAAGACAAGATGGGCCACCTATTGGAGATGTGATACCCCCGTCATTCCGGGCTTGACCCGGAATCTTATAACTGCAAGTGACAGCAAAGGAGCAAACATGAAAACCTACGAAGGAAAACTGGTAAACGACAACATCAAAATCGGCATAGTAGCAGCACGCTTCAACGAGTTCATCACAAGCAAGCTGCTCTCCGGCACTCTCGACGGACTTAAGCGCCATGATGTAGCAAGCGACGCTGTTGAGATAGCCTGGGTACCCGGCGCATTTGAGATACCGCTCGTAGCAGCCAAAATGGCCGAATCCAAGCGCTACGACGCAATCATCTGCCTCGGAACCATAATTCGTGGCGGCACCGATCACTACGACTACGTGTGCAGCGAAGTCACCAAGGGAGTTGCCTCGGTTTCTCTCAATGCGGGAATTCCTGTACTATTTGGCGTACTCACTACCGAGAACATCGAGCAGGCCATTGAGCGCGCCGGCACCAAGGCAGGCAACAAAGGCTACGAGTGTGCCCTCAGCGCACTAGAGATGGTAAACCTGATTCGCGAGCTTGAGGCTTAGGCTGCTCAAGAAAGGACCACTATGAAATGCAAACCCGTGCGCACGCCGGAGGAGATTAGCACCCTGGCGCAAGTTGCCGATGAAATCTGGCACGAGTACTGGCCCGGCCTCATTGGCGACGCTCAAACCGATTACATGGTTGAACAATTCCAAAGCGAGTCGGCTCTCGCCCACGCCATAAATGAGGATGGCTACCTCTATTATCTTCTATTTGAGGGTGACAGGATAGTCGGCTATATGGGCGCTCAACCCCAGGAGGATGAAAAGCGACTCTTCCTCTCAAAACTCTACGTTTATGAGGCCGAGCGCGGCAACGGTTATGCCGCAGAAGCCCTGAAACTCCTTGAGCTTATCTGCAAAGAGAGTTGGCTTAAAACCATCTATCTTACGGTGAACAAGGGCAACGACCTCGCCATAGATGTCTACAAAGCCAAGGGCTTTGACATCGTAGATTCAGTAGAAAAAGACATAGGCGATGGCTTTGTCATGGACGACTACATCATGGAAAAGAAAATCGCCCTCAGCTGCTGCCTCTAGGGGGCCTAGGGGTGGTACAGGAGGGACGGGGTTGGTGTACCAGATTGGAACAGGGGGACGGGGTTAGTGTTCCAATTTGACCGAGGTCAAATTGGAACACTAACCCCGTCCCCCTGTTCCAATCTGGGACACCAGCCCCGTCCACCAAACCCCGTCCCTCCTGTACCAAATACGTACCCCTGTCAAGTCGAGTGACATGAAGTCAGTTAAACTACAACCTTTGAAGCAACACGCATAGTCTGGAGAGGAGAATTATGAGTTTGCACAGAGTTGATAGTCTGCTCTACAGAGAAATGGTTGAGGAAGACTGGGACGGGGTTGTTGAGCTCGTGACAAAAGTCTGGTTTGAGGAGCTTGAACAGATCCCCTCAGCCGAGGTAAAGAAGCTTACAGCAACGGTTGATACGCACCACCTCTTTCCTTGGGTTACTTTCGGAATAGTGGCAATTGATGAGATAGAGGGAAAAATAGTCGGAGTTGTTGCAGTCAGAGGCCCAGATGATCTTGACAAGCAGCGCCAGGAGCAACACGCTGCGAAAGTTGAAGAAGCGATAGCAAAGGGAAAGGCATTCGGTAGCGACGTGCATGAGCAACTCTGTGCCTATAAAGACGAAGCAACAAGGCACTGGAAGCTTGTCTACGAAAAAAGACCACGTACCTACGACGGAGAAGTAGTTCTCATCATACTTGACCCGGATTACCAAGGGTGTGGCATTGGGAGGAAGTTGTTAAACCAAGGTCTGGCTTGGTGCAAATCCCAGGGCAGCACACTGGTATGCCTCGATACTGATGACACCTGCAATTACCAGTTTTACGATCATTTAGGGTGGAGACGTGCGCTTGAGTACCCCTATAGCTTCGAAATCTTTGGAGTGGTGTACAACTCAACAGAATTCATCTACGAATGGGAGATTGAGCATGTGCCAGGTTAGCGGCTCAGGATCAGGTAGGTGTTGAGGGTATTTGAGCGGCCGTCAGAGATGAAGCGGGAGATGAGTTGGGTTTGTTGTGCTACGTCTGCGATGAGGTCGTCAATTTCGTCATCAGAAAAACTGTGACAGTAGCGGTAGGTGCCGGGGATGTTGTTCCAGTCCAGGAGAAAGTCATTGGGGCTCAGTTTGGGGAGTCCTAGTTCAGCAAGTGCGTTCTCGTGAACAACTAGTGCTTTATTGCGGAGTTTTTCGTCTTTCATGAACTGCCAGAACGTTACTATGATGTAGCCACCGGGGCGGACCTGCTTGATGAGGCTTTCTAACACCGCCTTGCGGTGAGCCAAGAGAGGTATGTGGTGCATGAAGCCAAAGCAGAGTGCCAGGTCACACTCAGGGGCCTTGAAAGAGGTGTTCAGGTTTTGTTCCTTGAACAAAAGGTCAAGGATATCCAAATTTTGGTAGTTTGCTTGAGAGCCTTGGGGGAGCAGGTCGTCGCAGTTGTCTACTGCGTAGTAATTGATCTGCAATCCCGAACAATTATTTCTGAGGAAGGATTCGAATCTCAGGTTTCCGCAGGCTAAGTCAAAGACATTCAACACTTGTGCGTCACTGCAGATATCCTCCTTTATCAAATTGAGGCAATCGCTCCAGCCCGGCCACGGCGCGTGTCGTGAGGCAGAGAATGAGTCGGCGTGTTCGGCGTAAAACTCGGTATTCAGCTCACAGAGACGCTTGGCTGTTTCGTAATTCATTCGACCTTCTTTGTATCAGCGTGGTACAGATTGGTGGAACAGGGGGACGGGGTTAGTGTTCCATTTTGACCAAGGTCAAATTGGAACACTAACCCCGTCCCCCTGTTCCACCAATCCGGGACACCAGCCCCGTCCCTCCTGTACCACAAGCACTGTAACCTCGGCATATTCATTCTATAGTATACAATGCCATGTATCATGGATGAGATAGTACGGGAAATACTTGACTGGCTTAGGAGCTCCAAGCGATTGGACGAGGAGCGCCTTGCTGCAATATTTAGACGGCACAATAAGGCCTTGGAGCGGGGGAGAAGGCAGTATTCTAAGAAGCGTCTGCTGCCGTATTACCTCAAGATCAAGGAGACTGATCCAGAGCTTTGGGTTAGTTGGGGGATTGATGAGGAGCTGGAGCGTAAACTGCTTAAGGTGCTCAGGGTAAAGCCGCGGAGAACTGCCTCGGGTGTGGCTACGATTACTGTAATCACAAAGCCGGCTCAGTGCTCAAGTAACTGCCTTTACTGCCCCAACGACCTGCGGATGCCTAAGAGTTATCTCAGCGATGAGCCGGCTTGCCAGAGGGCTGAGCGTAATTACTTTGACCCATACCTCCAGGTTTCTGCGCGTTTGCGCACCCTGATTCAGATGGGGCACGTTACCGACAAGATTGAGCTTATTGTTCTGGGAGGCACCTGGAGTGATTACCCCGAGGAGTACCAGCTGTGGTTCATCACCGAGCTCTTCAGAGCGCTTAACGATGCCGGCGACAGCATGGCAATACACGCACGTGAAAGGCGTCAGCTCTATAAGAACCACGGTATTAGCAATAAAGAAGAGGATCTCAGGGGCTACGTTGCCCTTAAACAGGACGAGATTAACAGCGGCAAACTGAGCTACAACCAGGCAGCTGCCGAACTCTATGGGAGCACAAGCAAATGGGGAGGCGTAGCGCCGCTGCAGACTGCGAGCCTTGAAGAGCTGTTTAAACAACAGGACTTTAATGAGACCGCGCAGCATCGTGTAGTTGGCCTTGCTATCGAAACGCGCCCAGAGCTCGTGAGCGCTGAGAATCTGACCACCCTCAGGCAACTCGGCTGTACGAAGATTCAGATGGGGGTGCAAACACTTAATCCAGATATCCACAAGGCCAACGACAGAGCAACCACGGTTGAGAGCATTGAGCAAGCTTTTAAGCTCATCAGGGTATTTGGGTTCAAGATACATGCGCATTTTATGGTCAATCTCCTTGGTGCAACACCTGAGGAGGATAAAGAAGATTATCGGCGCTTTGTCAGTGAGCAGGCATTTCAGCCTGATGAGGTCAAGCTCTATCCCTGCTCTTTGGTCGAGGGCGCGCGCCTTAGCGCACACTACGCAGACAAGAGTTGGCAGCCTTACAGCGAAGAAGAACTTGTAGACGTTTTGGTGGCCGATACACTTGTCACCCCGCCGTTTACACGTATATCACGGATGATCAGGGACTTTTCTGCGCCAGATGTGATTGCCGGCAACAAAAAGACCAATCTCAGGCAACTGGTAGAGCGCAAGATTGAGCAAAGCGGTGAGGCTATACAAGAGATACGCTACCGGGAGATTAGCACCAGCGAGGTGAAGCCTGAGCTACTTGTTCTTGAGATACTCGAATATGAAACGGCAAACACGAGGGAGTTTTTCTTGCAGTGGGTTGACCCGGATAACAGGATAGCTGGCTTTTTGCGGTTGTCTTTGCCAGATCAAGGGTACGTGAAAGAGCATCAGGAAGCGCTGCCTATCGCTCCCGACGAAGCCATGATTAGAGAAGTGCACGTTTACGGACAGGTAACTGAGCTGCAAATGGCAGGAGAGAGCGCTCAGCACACGGGCTTGGGCAAGAAGCTTGTTGCCAAGGCCTGCGAGATTGCGCGAGAGCAGGGCTACGAAAGGATGAATGTCATCAGCTCAGTGGGAACACGAGAGTACTATCGTAATCTCGGTTTTAAAGACAACAAGCTTTACCAGCAGGCTACTATACTTGAAATAGGTTAGTGCTGAGGTATTTTTCGCCGCGGTCGGGGAATATTACTACCATGACGCCGCCTTCGATTTTTTCGGCTTGGCGTACGGCGGCCAGCATGGCAGCGCCGCTGGACATGCCAACAAAGATTCCTTCTTCGCGTACAATGCGACGTGCCATTTCGTAGGCTTCTTCGGTGTCGATTAAGATGCTGTCGTCAATTTCGTTGATGTCGTAGATCTCAGGTACTATGGCCTCAGCAAGGCTCTTCAGCCCCTGAATGTAGTGGCCCTCTACCGGTTGAGCTTCGATAATCCGCACTGAGGGGTTTTGCTCCTTCAGCATCATGCCAACGCCCATCAGCGTGCCTGAGGTTCCCAGAGCAGAGACAAAATGGGTAATGCGGCCCTCAGTCTGAGCCCAGATTTCTTCAGCGGTGGTTTTATAATGCGCAATCAAATTGAATTCATTTGAAAACTGATTGGGGTGAAAGTACCTGTCAGGATGTTCTGCTATGAGCTCAGCGGTTTTGAGAATGGCACCGTCGGTTCCCAGTTCAGCAGAAGTGAGGATAATCTCGCCACCAAAGGCCTTAATCATCTTCTGGCGCTCAATAGACACCGCCTCGCTCATCACAATCTGCACGCGATAACCCTTCACCGCGCCAATCATAGCCAGCGCAATTCCGGTATTGCCAGAAGTGGCTTCAATGATGATTTTACTTTTATCTAAAAGGCCGTCTATTTCGGCCTGCTCTATCATTTTTAGTGCAATTCTGTCCTTGATGCTGCCGGTGGGGTTGAAACCCTCAATCTTGGCGTAAAGCTCCAGGTTTGGATTGGGGTTGAGTTTGTTGATGCGCACCAGTGGGGTATTGCCAATAGTGTGGATAATGCTGTCGTATGTCATTGGACCTCCTTCTAATGCATGACAATATACCGCAACAGCAATAATCCTGCTCTCATCAGATGAATTGGCATCCTCTATAATATTTGCTTATTGTTTTGCAGTTCAAACGGAGGAGAGCAAAATCAACGAGCAAGTAGACAAAAAAGAAACCAGCGAAACGCCGAGTAAGGTCACCAAACAAAAGACGCGCGTTGCCATGCTTTCGGTGTGTTCAAATACCCTCTTGACCTCGTCTAAGGTGACCGTGGGCCTTATCAGTGGTTCTGTGAGTATCCTTTCTGAGGGGATTCACTCCGGGATAGACCTCGTTGCGGCGTGTATTGCTTATTTTGCCGTGAGGCAGTCCGGTAAGCCGGCTGACGCTCGCCACGCGTATGGGCACGGTAAATACGAGAACATCTCAGGAACCATTGAAGCTCTGCTCATCTTCGTTGCCGTGATATTCATAGTGACGGAGGCGGTGAGAAAGATTATCGCCAGCATCGCCGGAGACGGCGGCGAGGTGGGTGAGCTGGCCTTTAGCCTCGGCCTCATTGTCATGGGCGGCTCGGCAATCATCAACGTATTTGTCTCGCACCTGTTGATGAAGGTGGCCAAGAAGACTGACTCCGTGGCGCTGGAGGCAGATGCACTGCACCTGAGAACTGATGTTTATACATCTGCCGGCGTGTTTGTTGCCTTGCTCATCATCAAATTCACCGGCTGGCACATACTGGATCCAATCATCGCACTGTTTGTTGCTGCGCTCATCACCAAGGCAGCGTTTGACTTGCTCAAAAAGGCATTCTTTCCCTTAGTTGACGTGAGCTTGCCAGAGGAGGAGCGCGAGATTATCACCGAGGCGCTCTGCAGCCACTCTGATAAGTTCATAGACTTTCATGACCTCAGAACCCGCAAGGCCGGGCCTGAACGCCACGTTGACCTGCACCTGGTGGTTCCTCGAAACATGTCGGTTGCAGAGGTCCACGAGCTCTGTGACGTGGTTGAAAACGATATTAACAGCAAGCTAAAGGGCACTCATGTGCTGATTCATGCCGAACCCTGCGGCGTTGATGATATCAAGTGCCCCTTCCAAAAGGGCGAAGAAGAGACCTGCATGCGCTGCGAGGACGCCAGCCGAAAATAATGCTATATACTGTGTTTGTCAGGTAACATTAGGCGGGTTGCGGGGTTATTGAGGTCAGCTTGAAAACAGTCGGCGAAAATACTGAGCATAACAGCCAACTGCTCAATGCAGTAAACACGGCAATTACGTATTTGCTGCAAGCTGAGGTGGATCAGTTTGAGAGTGCGCTCTGGCACAGCATGGGTGTGCTGGCGGAGGCGGTGGACGCTGACAGGGTGCGCCTGTGGCGCAACTACCGCATAGACGGCAAGCTGTACTGCACGCAGTTTCACGAGTGGTCAGGAGGTGCCGAGCCCTCTCAGGGCAAGGATATCACCATTGAGGTCCCCTATGAAGAGGATCTGCCGGGCTGGGAAGAAAAGCTCAGTAATAACGAGTGCATCAACAGCATAGTGAGCCAGATGTCGCCCTCAGAGCGCCAGCGCTTTGAGCAGCAGGGTATCTTGTCGCTGCTGATTGTGCCGGTTTTTCTCCATAATGACTTTTGGGGCTTTGTTGGTTTTAACGACTGCCACAAGGAACGCCTCTTCTCGGCCAACGAGGTTGCCATACTCAGGTCGGCGGGCCTTTTGATTGCCAACAGCCTGCTCAGAAACGAGATGACACAAGACCTCACCGAGGCACTTGAAGACGCTTTTGCGGCGAGTAGCGCCAAGGGGCAGTTTCTCTCTAACATGAGCCACGAGATACGCACGCCCATCAACGCAATAGTGGGCATGACGATGATTGGCAAATCAGCCACTACCATTGAAAAGAAGGACTACGCCTTTGAGAAGATTGAGATAGCCTCCTCGCACTTGCTTGGTGTGATCAACGACGTGCTCGACATGTCAAAGATAGAGGCCAACAAATTTGAGCTCTCGGAAGAGGAGTTTGAGTTTGAGAAGATGATCAAGAAGGTGGTTAACGTCATTATCTTCCGCGTTAACGAAAAGGAGCAGGTGTTCAAACTAAGCCTTGACCCCAACATACCGCAGCGGCTGATAGGGGATGACCAGAGGCTGGCGCAGGTAATCACTAATCTTTTGTCCAACGCGGTTAAGTTTACCCCTGAAAAGGGTTCTGTTTCGCTGCAGGTCAACTACGCGGGAGAAGAGGGAAATAGGTGCCGGATACAATTTGAGGTTCGTGACTCAGGTATTGGAATTAGCCCGGAGCAGCAAGCGCGCCTCTTCACCTCCTTTGAACAGGCAGAAAGCGACACCACCCGGCGCTTTGGGGGAACAGGCCTGGGCCTTGCAATCTCTAAGCACATCGTGGACTTGATGAACGGCACGGTTTGGTTAGAGTCTACGCTTGGCGAAGGTGCAAACTTCTGCTTTGAGATTGAGCTCGAGCACAGGCCGGACGAGCCGCACTTCAAGGAGCCTCTCATGCTGACCGAGGCAATCCGGATACTGGTAGTTGACGATGATCCGGATACCCTGGAGTTTTTCAGGGTTCTTATCGGGAGAATGAATGCAAGCTGCGATTTGGCGCTTACCGTGTCGCAAGCGCAAGAGCTGCTCAATCAGGGCGCAATCTACGACCTTTGTATACTCGATCTGCGCATGCCCGAGATGAGCGGCATCGAACTTGCGCGCATCATCGGCAAGGAGCAGCCGGTAAAGCCAAAGATTATCCTCATATCTGCCTATGACTGGAACGAGGTTGAACAAGAGGCCAAAGAGGCCGGGATAGATGATTTTATCCTCAAGCCACTGTTTGTCTCTGATGTGTTGGAGTGCATCAACAAGCACTTTAACTACAAGAGTGGTCTTGCCCAAGACAGCGGGGAGCCGGAGGATACCGAGATATTTGCTGGATATCGCATTCTGCTGGTAGAAGACGTGGAGATCAACCGGGTGATTGTGCAAACCCTGCTCGAGCCTACCCAGTTGGAGATAGAATGTGCAGTGGACGGCAGTGAGGCGCTCAGGCTCTTTGAGGAACAACCCGAGCGCTACGACATGATTTTCATGGACATGCAGATGCCAATCATGGACGGAATAGAGGCTACCAAGCGCATTAGAGCACTTGCTACTCCTAGAGCCACTCAGATCCCCATTGTGGCCATGACGGCTAACGTTTTCAAGGAAGACATAGAGCGCTGCCTCCAAGCTGGCATGAACGACCACATCGGCAAACCCGTTGATTACCACGAGATGCTAAAAAAGCTCCGTGAAAACCTGCCTCAATGAGACTAAAAACTCCCCGCCTATTAGACGAGGAGTTTTTCAAGCAATAACGTGAGGGTGAGGCCCGCTTACTTCATCATCAGCCTGATGAGGTCGATGATTCTGCAGGAGTAACCAAACTCATTGTCATACCAGCTGATGGTCTTAACAAAGCTGCTCTTCTGGCCACCCAAGACCAAAGTCTCCATTGAGTCAAAGATACAGCTTGCAGGATTGCCGATGATATCAATTGAAACGATGGGATCCTCGCAATACTCCAGATAGCCCTTCATGGGGCCCTCTGCAGCAGCCTTCATGGCAGCGTTGATTTCATCCTTGGTGACTTCTTTCTCAAGGTTGCAGACCAGGTCAACAACTGAGCCATTGGGAATCGGAACACGCATGGCCATACCGTCAAGCTTGCCGAGCATCTCGGGCATTACCTTACCAATAGCCTTGGCGGCACCGGTTGAGGAGGGAATAATCGAAACAGCAGCAGCACGAGCACGACGCAGATCCTTGTGAGGCATGTCGTGAACAACCTGATCGTTGGTGTAGGCATGAATGGTGTTCATAAAGCCTGACTTAAGGCCAAACTCGTCAAAGAGAACCTTGGCAACAGGAGCCAGGCAGTTGGTGGTACAAGAAGCGTTAGACACAACAAAGTGCTTTGCGGGGTCAAAGTCATTCTCGTTGACGCCCAACACGATGGTGATGTCCTCGTTGGTGGCCGGTGCGGTGATAATAACGCGCTTTGCGCCTGCTTCAATGTGGGCGCGGGCCTTGTTTGCATCGGTGAAAAGGCCGGTGGACTCAACAACTACATCCACGCCCTCCTCGCCCCAAGAGAGGTTGGCAGGATCGCGCTCTGCGTGAACCCTCACCAGTTTGCCATCTACGGTAAAGCCACCCTCAGCAACCTTAACATCTCCCTTAAATCTGCCTTGTACAGAATCGTACTTAACGAGATGTGCCAGCGTTGCAGAATCGGTGAGGTCGTTTACAGACACTACCTCAACTGCGGGATCGTGCCAAGCTTCACGAAAAGTGAGCCTGCCGATTCTTCCAAATCCATTGATTCCTACTTTAATAGTCATAAAAAACCCTTCTCCTTACATAAATAAACGGTGACTACTTGTAGTCATCCGCATGTCAACCAAACCGTGAAATTATATCAGAACCGTGCGAAATTGTGTAGATAACCCCAAATTGTGCTTATTAGGCAGTTGTACGGCACAAGTAATACGATATTCGGCTTGAGTAAGGGCATGAGTGGTAATGTTGTAACACTTTCAACATACTGCGGTATGGGATGTTACTATCTAACAAAGACTCGTCTTGTTTATCCGCACAAAGATAAGGGGCATTGGGAGCATCATGTTTCTTAGCAGGTATCGTAGGTCACAAAGCGGCTTTGGCGCAATAGGGGAGTGCTCAAGGATTGCTCTCTGCTGTGCTCTAGTTGTGCTGCTGCTGATAATGAGTGCTTGTAGCACCG
The DNA here is from genome assembly GCA_009784425.1 of Coriobacteriia bacterium. Taxonomy (GTDB): domain Bacteria; phylum Actinomycetota; class Coriobacteriia; order Coriobacteriales; family UBA8131; genus WQXH01. The sequence goes on from WRBR01000026.1 coordinate 22,727, forward strand.
GTATTACTCACGACAATAATCCCACTGATGAAGCTGAAGGCACCAGCGTCCTAAGCCAAGGTCAATACATGGTCAACGTGAGAAACGCAACTGACCAAAATCGTCTCTCTAATACCGTAGTGAATCTCTTTATTCGTAGTGGTTACTCATACGGAGAGGGCTTTGACTACGACACTGGGCGCGCCTATGACCAGGATTACCCAATGGAAATCAGAGCAAGCGTTATCGTTATCCCGGAAGAGCGCGCTGATTTGAGAGAGATAGCCCAGGGCATGAGAGAGGTGATAGGTGTAGGCATAATCATCGAGTCAACCAGCAGCGTAAACAGCTGGAGGTACACAGGCGACATCTTGGTAGTGCTGGCTGCTGACTGCCTTGAGTCCTCCAGAAATTGGGTGCTCTGGACGTCAGACTACGAGGATTATTCCGGAGCACAACACGTAAAGTACTGGGTATCAATCAGAAACGCCACCACACAAAACCTCTTGGCTGATTCAACCATGCGCCAGCTCAACGCCGCAGGGTTTAGCTACGCAGAAGGCTACAGCTACACACTAGGAAACGCGTATCTGGGCGATAACCCCCTTCGATTAGCAGAGACCACCATCGTCATCAAAGAAAACCGCTCTGACCTGAGAAAAATAGCCGAGGAGCTGAAAGAGGAACTTGGTTTTGGCACCATCGTTGAAGAAAACAGCGGCTACCGATGGTCCTACGACGGCGACATCCTGATACTCCTTGGAAGTGATAGCCAATCCTGAAATTAAAAATGGTCGGGTTGACAGGATTTGAACCTGCGACCCCTTGACCCCCAGTCAAGTGCGCTACCAAACTGCGCCACAACCCGACACTAC
>WRBR01000027.1 GCA_009784425.1 Coriobacteriia bacterium
CACCCGGGCAGACTTACCCGCCGCCTGGTCCGGTACCTCAGCAGCCTTTCGGACAGCCCCTGCCAACTTATCCACCGCTCGGGCAGGCCTATCCGCCACCCGGGCAGCCATTCACCCAGCCAATGAATTATCAGCAGCACCCTGGCTTTGCACCTCCACCGCCACCCACTCCCAAAAAGCAGTTGCGGCGAGACATCATGGTGGTTGTGGTGGTGCTTTTGGGAATATTCGCCATTCAGATTGTCCTGGTTGCAACGGCAACGGTTGGTGTTGTTTTCACCTCTCCGGAGTTCATAGGCACTATGCAAGAGGTTGCAAACAGCAGTGTTTACGATCAGCAAGAGATCATAGATAACACTGATTTTGAACAGATGGCCGCAAATATCAACTATGATTTTTTGATGGTGGCCATGCTTATAGCGGCGCTTCTCACGCTGCCTATGCTCATGATAATCAGGGGCAAAAGAGCCTTGACCACTGATTTGGTGGCGGTCAATCAAAAGGCCAGACCACTCAGTATTTTCAAAACCCTGCTCTTGATGCTCGGCATAGGAGCAGCGGCAAATCTTCTTGCAATGGCCGTGGCTCCCTTGCTTGATCTGGCGGATCTTTCGCTCACTGATTATATGGAGGATTCAATATCGGGGATGCTCACCAGTCCCGTGGGGCTTCTCTATGTAGCACTCCTCGGCCCCATCATCGAAGAGATCATCTTTAGAGGTGCCATACTCAACAGGCTTTCTCGCCACGGCATCAACTTTGCCATAGTGACCCAAGCCCTTATGTTTGGCTTGTTCCACGGAATTCTGTTTCAGAGTTTCTATGCGTTTTTCATGGGATTAATCCTCGGCTATGTAGCGGTAAGGTACTCACTTAAGTGGGCTATGGTGCTGCATATTGCCAACAACAGTATCTCGGTTGGCTTTTCATTGCTGGACCAAGCAGGAATCGGCCCCGTTGTCGATTACCTAATGATTGCCTATCTAATCGTATTCTTTGTAGGCGCCGTGGTGCTTCTCATTGTTAAGAGAAAGCAATTCTCTGTCATCAGGCAACACGGGCTTCCCGTGACGCCTGAACCTTACCGCATAGCGTTCAGCAGCCCCTTCTTGATAATCTTTATCGCGATATATTTGGGGATGGGGGTGTACACTCTCTTCTTGCCATTGTTTTTGTAGGTGTTTCTGAGTGCAAGAAACGGGAGAGCTGAAGAGGCTGGAGAGGCGGGAGAGCTGGAGAGCTGGAGAGTCGCCGTTCTAGGTATAGCGGCCTACAATGGTTTTGCGATAGTCAAGGCCGGTGTACTTATCTCCGGCATACTTTTCCAGTGCAACGGCAGCCAGATCTACAGAGGGCAAATTGTTCATTGAGGCCATCAGTACGTGAGGGAAAACGACCTTGTGAGTGTAGGGCTCCGGCTCATCGTAGGTGCGCCAACTGGCCAGGTCAGGCCTATGGGTTAATTCTGGGAGAGTCCCTGCAATCCGGATGCGGCTGACAAACTGGGTCTTTTTTCCACTTGAGGCGTATAGAATGCTGATTCCAACAGCTGAGATTTCATTCCAGCTGAGCCAGCGGTCGCCGTTGAGGTGCCAGTTAATGCCTTGGGTGCCAATGGCTATAAACGCCGAGCGCACCCTGAAGCTCGAGAGAATGAATACTCCAATCGCGAGGAACATCGCACCGATGAGCAGCCCCATAATCATGCCCGCCACACCCATGACCTCGCGATCAATGATTGAGACGATAAAGACGTAGCCACCAAGCAAGGCGCAAAAACCTCCGGTAATGGCGTAGAGAATCCGCATCCCCACTCCTGGGGTGTTGTCGATTACTACCGGGTCAGCGAGGTTCTCGGGCAAGTGACGAATAGAGTCCATCAGCAGGCTTCTCCTTAAATTGGATTTCCGGTATTGCACTGTAGTATTAATACCCAAACCATAACACACTTGATCAGACTCACCCATCGCGGCGCGGAGCTCTCAGTTATAATTCTCAGACAATAATCCAGTTTGAGCACCTAGCTTATGAGTGATACTTGAAAGGAAGAGCCAATAAATGGCGATACTTACCGCTTCAATTGAATCACCAACAGATATCCAGCCGCATCCCAGCGGAGAGATTTCTCCTATGCGCACTCCCGAGGAACAACTGCGCAGGGACATCAGAGTAATTGTACTGGTGCTCATGGCAATGATTATAGCCTCATCAATACTGGTGTTTTTGCTTACGAGTGTTTTCATGGCACAGTCGCCAGAGTTCCAAAGCATGATTGCTCAAAACGCGAGCAGTGGTGATTCAGGGGGAGCAACACCAGTGGCAGGCGCCGAAGCAAATCAACTGATTGCCGACATCGCGGCGCAATACATGGGCGTGATAATGCTCATAGCGGCACTGGTCACTCTTCCCCTGGTTTTGGTAATCAGAGGAAAAAAGGTCTTTGCGCATGACCTCACGGTGGTCCATCAAAAGGCCAGATTGTCCAGCATTCTCAAAGTGCTGGTCCTTATGCTTGGAGCGGGCGCAGCAATGGGTGTTATCGCCCTGGCGCTTAACCCTTTGTTTGAGAACTTTGGGCTCTCGCTAACAGAATACTACGAGAATTCTATGGCAGAGCTATTGTTCAGCCCCATAGGAATACTCTATGTAGTGCTGCTAGGCCCGATTATCGAGGAGATAGTATTTCGCGGCGCCATACTCAACAGGCTTGCCAAACATGGTTTCAATTTTGCCCTAGTGGCCTCAGCTCTCCTGTTTGGCCTGTATCACGGCATCCTCTTTCAGGGGATAAGCGCATTTTTCATGGGATTGCTCCTCGGCTACGTTGCCCTGAGGTATTCGATCAAGTGGGCCATGCTGCTCCACGTGCTCAACAACAGCATTGCCGTTGGCTTTACACTGCTCAAAAACGCAGGAATCGGGGCAACCTATGACATCCTGAACTGGGTGTTTGTTGGCATATTCATCCTTGCCGCTGTTGCCATTCTTATTTGGAAGAGAGACCAGTTCTCTCTGATGAGGCAAGAGGGACAACCGCTGACACCAAGACCTTTCACCATCGCCTTCAGCAGCCCCATGCTGATACTCTTCGCAATTCTCTTCCTAGGAGCCGGGGTTCTCACAACCGGATTATCGGGAATCCTGGAAAGCTATTCAGCAGAAGTTATCCCATAGAACCCAACAGGGGAACAGCAGAGCAGGTGAAAAACCTGACAGGGGGACGTCAGACTGTCCCCCTGTCCCTTTGTGCTATGCAATAGAGCGTTTAGTTCCAGTCTGTGATGTTCTTAAGCTTGCGGTAGAGGGTACTACGTGTGATCCCAAGCTCAGAGGCTACCCTGCTTTTGTTGCCATTGTACTTAAACATCAACAATTTAATTCGATTCAGCTCTGACTCCCTATAACTTTGAACCTCTTTGGTTTCAGAAGCCCATTCAAAAGCTGAGTCTTCTCTGTTTGGAGTTTTGATATCAGAGGGAAGAATGTGATATGAAATCATGCGATCCGTTTCTAGATTCACTGCTTGTTCAATGACATTTCGTAGTTCACGTACATTGCCAGGCCATGAATATACGAGTAAACAATTCAATGCTTCGTCAGAAATTCCTTGGATTTTCTTTCCCAGATTTCTGTTGAAGTAGTTGATGAACATTCTAACCAAGCGGGGGATGTCATCTTGGCGGTCTCGCAAGGGAGGGACAATAAAACTGATGACATTGAGACAGTAGAACAGCTCTGGTCTGAATGTCCCTTTACGAGTAGCCTCATAGAGGTTTTTCTTGCTGGAGGCAATAACACGTACATCAAAGTGGTGCTCGCGATTACTCCCTTTGTGGGTAAGGTGTCCAGCTCTCAGTACGCCAGCAAGCAGAGACTGAATATGAAGAGGCAGCTCATCAATATCAATGAAGAATATGGTTCCGCCTTGGGCCAATTCCATCATTCCGGCAGGCTCGTCACCTTGCGCATCTGAAGAGGTGTTTTCTGCATTTCCAAACAGAGTGGACTCTATCTTGGTGTCTATCAATCCCCCGCAGTTTACCGCAATAAATGGTTCATTATAGCGTGGGCTTGCTTTATGTATTGCATGGGCAAAAAGCTCTTTTCCTGTTCCCGCCTCACCGCAAATAAGCACACTGCTTACACTCTGAGCAGCCTTTTTTGCTGTCTCTTTAAGGTCCTTCATAGTTTTTGTTGTGCTGATGATGTCTTGAAAGGAGTAATGTGCCTTGATGTCGGCATCGGCCTTAGCGTTGTCCCTTACCCTGTTTGCGTCAGTTGCAATGATAGTATAGCCAAGGAGTTTGCCGCTGAAGGTAGAAGGCCTCACCTCAAGGATTACCTCAGTTCCTGTTGCCAACCTCACTGCTTTCCTTGACCATCTTTTCTTTTTGCCCGAGGGGTCTACGCTCTGGAGTTCTGGAAACAAGTCATAGTATTTTTGCCCACAGCAGTCAAAGTAGCCCTTTCCAAGCAAATTTTTACAGTGGGTGCTGGCATCAATGATGACATCGTGTTTATTGGTAATCAACAATGCAATCTCATTGCGTTTGAGAAAATCGTCAAAAGCCTTGTTTTTTATGATGACCTGAGGAAGTAAAGAGGGCTCGGAGGAGTAACTGAGTCGTTCAGACGAAAACTCAATATAATTCTTGGTTGTTTCAGAGAAGTGAGTCAGGGGAACTATGTAAATATGGACAAATCGGAGCTGCATGAAGCCAATCGCCATGTCACTCACTTGCGAAGAAAACACAGCATAGTCACCCAAGAATTCATAATAATTCTCCGGTCCAATTGTCCAAACAGGGCTTTTAAGGTGAAGAGTTTTGCTAATGGGAACCGTGCCTGCAAGACCCTCAAAAACACTTGTCCCAATTCCAATACCAAGCAAAGAAAGGGAGTTCAGGAGCTCCGTTTTACCTGCTCGTCCAAAAATGAGAAGATCCGACTCAAAATCAGCTGCTACATACACTGCAATATTAAAATGCTCCAGTAGCCGCTGCTCCAGAGAAAAGCCCTTTTCTACAATGGTTCCCAAAACGTCAAACGTATGCTTCTTTTCCATGGGAAGCTGAGCATCTTGATTTCGCGCCGAAAGCGGCGCCCCGTCTATTCGCGTATCGATACCCAGAAGCTCGGTTTTTTTCCATGAATCATAGAGATGTGAATACTCGGGGTGGTCCTCATCTGCTTTGCCAGCAAAAAACTTCTTTCGGTATTCGCGCAAGGCGTCTGGGGTCTTAGATCTTGCCACTTTGGACCTCACTCACATAGGTAGGTAGGTAGCAAAACAGGGTGGTCAAAATTATACAATATTGTACAAAATCAGTCACTTGAAAAAACGCATTGACCAAGCCTTCTGAGCAGAGTACGCTACGAAAAGTCAAACAGGATATCTCTAGACGTAATCTCAAAACATTCTCTAAACACTCTCTAAATACAACAGCTTATACAACTACATATTGAGGAGGTAGCAATGGATTTTGATCTCACAAAAGAGCAATCACTGATTCAAAAAACGGCCAAGGAGTATGCGCAAACAGCATTAGCCCCTCGGTTTGACGAGTGGGAAGAAGCACACAATGTTCCTCTGGAAATCTTCTCAGAACTGGGTGATCTGGGATTAATGGGGCTACCTTTTCCTGAACAATACGGCGGCTCAGATGCCGGGTTTGATGGTTATGTGTTGGCCGTGGAGCAAATCTGTATGGCAAACAACGCTGTAGGCAGTGCAATTATTGCTCACAATCTTGGAATGGCAATCATCAATGCCTTTGGCAATGAAGAGCAAAAAATGAAGTTTCTCCCGCCAGCCGGTCGGGGAGAGCAGGTGCTCTCTTTTGCGTTCACTGAGCCGGGAACCGGATCAGACCCCAAGCAAATCACCTGCACTGCCAAAAAAGAGGGAGACTATTACATCTTGAATGGAACCAAGCGTTTCATCAGCAATGCTCAGTATCCGGGAACATTGGGAATTGTTGCTAGGGATGTAGACAGCGATGAGCTGGGCACCTTTATAGTTGAGAAGTTTTGCGAAGGGTACTCCATTTCCGAGAGATGGGAAAAGATAGCTCTCAACGCTCAGGGGCTCTATGACATCTACCTCAAGGATTGCAAGGTTTCAACCTCAGATGTATTGGGCAACATCGGAGAAGGTTTTTTCCATTTAGAAGCAGGGATAGGATATGGAAAGATGGGGATTGCCTGTTCTGCAATGGCAGTTGCCCAGCAAGCATATGACGCAGCCTTGGAGTATGCTCAGCAAAAATTGCATCGAGGAAAACCCATCACCAAATTCCAAGCCGTTCAATTACTCATAGCAGAAATGGCTGAAAAAATCGAAGCATGCAGATTGGTGCTTTACAAGTCTGCCATGATTGGCAATAACAGCATAAAGAATCCGCACCTGTTTGCAAAATACGCAGCACTTTCCAAAAACTTTGTGTCACAAAACGCCGTAGATGTGACGCGCCTTGCTATGGAGCTGGTTGCCTCTTATGGCCTGATGAAGGATTACAAGATCGAGCGGCTCTACCGCGAGGCGATAGTGTTTCCGCAAGTTGAAGGTGTGCCTCATATGCAGCAGGTCATTTTGGCTAATTATATTCTGGCGGGTATATAAGCAAAACAGGCAAATGAATGAACGTATGTGGAGGATACAATGAAATGTATAGTTGCCCTAAAACAGATTCCTGATTTACAACAGCTGAGAATCAGGAATAGAGAACCGGTACTTAACGATATTCCCTATACATTGGGCGCAATTGACAAGAACGCACTAGAGTTAGGCGTTCAGCTCAAAGAGGAGTTGGACTGGGAAGTCGTGGTAATATCGGCTGGAAACGAAGAACTTGAAGACACAATAAAAGAAGCCTTGGCTGGTGGCGCAGACAACTCTTTTCTCTTAATCGATAATCAGATAGATCAGATGGATAGCGCAGAAATCGCCTCTTTGCTGGCAGAAATGATACGCAGGAGCGAAGACATCGGATTGGCTATCTTTGGAGAAGGAAGTGGGGACAACTATACCGGTCAAGTTGGATCTCGCGTAGCTGAGATACTCGGCTGGCCTCAAGCTGGGTATGCTACTTCCGTTTCGGTTGATGGTAGCACCGCAAAAGTCACCAGGGCATTGGATGACTGCATCGAAGAGGTAGAGTTAGACCTTCCTGCAGTAATCATCGTTTCTGCAGGCCTTAATACACCACGCATTCCTTCGGTGATGCAAATTCTCAAGGCTGGAAAACTCCCCAAAGAAATCATTACTCTGGATGATCTTAGTCTGGTTTCATCTGCCAACCAGATTGAGACAGTGAGCAACTTGGCTCCGATTGCAGAGCGTAAGCAAATAAAAATAGGCAGTGTTGATGAGTTACTTAATTGTCTTGAGTCTGCAGGTGTAGAGAGGAGGTGAAAAAGTGTTAGGAGTTCTTGTATGGAGTGTCCAAACAAAACTAGCTTGTGAATTGTTGTCGGCTGCAAGAGAAATAGACCAAGAAGTTTTTGCGCTTGCAATAAATGATGATGCACAAGCAGAGAGCTTGGCGCAAAAGGGCGCACAAGTATTCAGACTGAACAACCAATCCTTAGAAATAGCTAACACAGCCTCAATCGCACATGCGATTAGTCAGGTTGTGAACCAATTGAATCCAGAGTATATCCTCTTATCCTCCAACAGAAGAGGCAAGGAACTGGCTGGTCGACTGGCACAGATTATCAACGCAGGATGCCTCAGTGATGTAAGGGCGCTTGTCTCCAGTGATGGGCAAATAGAATGTGTCCGCAATGCCTTGGGTGGTGCCACCATTGCTCACCAGGTAATCAAAACCCAGCAAAAGCTTATTGCAATTTCTGCCAATTGTTATGAGGTTCCCAGTGATCAAGGCGGTGGCCAAGTTCAAGATATCTCCGTTAAAGTCGAAGACTCAAAACTGAGACTTCTTTCGACACAAGGCAAGCCCAGTGAAGGCGTAGATATAAGCTCCGCAGAGGTGGTAGTTGCCGTAGGCCAGGGGCTTGAAAACGAAGAACTTCTTGAGACAGTGAACAAAATTGCTAATCAAATTGGCGGTATAGTCGGTTGTACCAAGCCAATAGCTACAGACAGAAAGTGGCTTGGCGAAGAGCGGATAATTGGTTTATCAGGTGCCACCTGCAAGCCTAATGTAGCTCTTTTGCTGGGAACATCAGGTCAAGTTCAGTTTTCAGTTGGAATACGGGACGCAGATACCATAGTGGCAGTAGATAAAGACGATCAGGCAAATGTTTTTACTTTGGCAGACTACTACCTGGTTGCTGACCTGAATGACTTTTTGCCCAAATTAAGCACATCTCTATAACCACGAATGCCAAGCAAGAGAACTAATAAAGAAAACCAAACAATCGGTAGGGAGGTAACACATGAGCGAGGAGTACACCAATATCAGGGTAGAAAGACCCGAGCCCGGCATCGCTGTAGTGAGCTTTGCTCGCCCGGAAAGCATGAATGCCTGGACAAATGACTTGATAGACGAGCTAATCGATTTTATCAACACCATGAAATCCGACTACGAAACAACCGTGCTGATAATGCGAGGTGACGGAGAAAAGGGGTACTGCAGCGGTGCGGATTTTAATGATCTTTTCCCTGTGCAAGTAATGAGCGACACCGTTAAGTCCTATGATCTTCAAAACAAGCTCTGCGATATGCTCGTAGCCATCAGAAAACTACCCCAAGTAATTATCAATCTGGCTTTTGGGCACACCATCGGCGGCGGATTCTTTCTTGCAATGGCGGCAGACATCAGAATCATTGCCGACAATGTCAAATTCTCGGTACCGCTTTTGAAGCTGGGTCTTGGCTGTGCTGATTTGGGCTCAAGCTATTACCTCATGCGCCAAATTGGCTCTGGAGTGGCAAAGGATATTCTCTTTACCGGCAGGCCCTTGATGGCAGAAGAAGCGATGCGCCTGGGGTTTGCCTCGGAATGCGTTCCCTTTGACCAATTGGATGAAGCCGGGCTGGCAAAGGCAAGGTTAATAGCCCAAAGTGATCCTCTTGCTGTAAGGCTCAGTAAAGAGGCGTTGAACTTTGCACAGGACTCCCAAAGCTTTGAAGAGACACTGGCCTTTGAAAACAGGAACCAGCAAATGATCCAAGCCTATAGCATTGCCAAAATGATGAGGGCCAAAAAGGCGGAACAATCAAGTAATTGAGGTGTTTAAGCTATGACTAAGCCACTAGATGGAATAAGGATTATAGATTTAAGTCAAATGCTGCCGGGTCCGCTTTGTACGCAGACATTGGCTGATTATGGCGCCGAAGTAATAAAGATTGAGCCTCTAACCGGTGAGTTTGGGCGCATAGCGCGTCAAGACGGGCCAAAGGGCTACAGCTACTACTTTTACAATGTGAACCGCAACAAGAAATGCCTTGCTCTGGATCTTAAAAAAGAAGAAGGCAAGGCCGTTTTTAAGGAGTTGGTAAAAGATGCTGATGTAGTTTTTGAGCAATACCGCCCGGGAACTATGGACAGCTTGGGCTTGGGATACGAAGAACTCAAGCAAATCAACGAAAAGATTATCTACTGCGCTTTAACCGGCTATGGACAAAGCGGTCCCCTGAAGATGGTGGCTGGCCACGACATCAATTTTTTGAGTGTCTTGGGCATATTGGAGGCTACCGGCTCCAGAGAAGCACCGGGGCTCCCGGGAATTCAAATAGCAGATATAGCCGGAGGAACCCTGCACGCAATCATTGCCATTCTCATGGCTTTGCGCGCGCGTGAGCTCACCGGAAAAGGTCAGTACTGCGACGTAGGGATGCTGGATGGCTGCATCACTACGATGGCCTATTCACTTTGCGATTACTGGAGCACCGGCAGGTCTCCTCAAAGAGGAATGGAAGCCTTAAACGGCGGATTGGCCTGTTACCAAATCTACGAGACAGCTGACGGCAAGTACGTATCACTCGGAGCACTGGAGCCAAAATTCTGGGGTGATTTCTGTAAGAAGATCAATAAAGAGGAGTGGATCGGCAAAAACATGATCCCCAAGCCGGCGATGCAGATAGAAATCGGATTGTTTTTGACAGAGTTCTTCAAAACAAAAGAGCAAAAAGAGTGGGTTGAGTTCTTTGCAAGCGAAGACATCTGCTTTTCTCCCGTACTGGGTATGGAAGAAGTGGTTGAACACCCTCAGGTGGTAGAGAGGCAGCTGGTGGCACAGGTAGACGATTTCATGGGAACAGGAAAAAGAGCCCTATTCCCTGGCCTGCCGATAAAGTTTTCAGAGACTCCCGGTGAAGTGGTGCTTTCGTTTGGCGACATAGGAGAAGACTCTGTGGAGGTTCTCAAACTAGCCGGCTACAGCAACGAAGAAATCAACGAGTTTGTTGCCCAACAAGTAATAAGAACAATCAACAAAGAGGAGGAAAACTAATGCTTACCCTGCCGTTAACAAGCGAACAAAAAGAATTGAGAAAAAGCGTTGGCGCGTACCTTGATCAAGAAATCGTGCCGAGAATGAAGGAGTTTAATGAGGCTTGCCAGGTTGACCCTGAGGTGTACCGCGCCTTTGGCGAAAAAGGCTGGCTCTGCCGGTGGGCTGACACAAAGTATGGTGGCCTAGAAGCTCCTTTCATGGATTCCTACATCATCACCAACGAGATTGCCGCCAGAGGTCTCAGTGCTGTTATGACCTGGCTCCATAGCGACGTTGTTGCTCCCTATATCAATGCCTATGGTTCTGAAGAACTCAAAGATCGCTATTTGCCGGGGATTGTTAAAGGTGAGACCATCCTGGCAATTGCAATGACAGAGCCAGAATCAGGATCTGATCTTGCTGCTACCAAGGGTACCCTCGTAAAGGATGGAGACGACTACATCCTTAACGCCAACAAGATTTTTACCAGCAATGGCGTAATAGCTGATCTGGTCATCGTGGCAGCAAGCACCGACCTTGAAGCTGGTGCAAAAGGCCTCAGTCTCGTTTTGGTAGAAACTGCCTCACCGGGTGTTTCGCGCAAAAAGCTCAACAAGCTGGGAACCCACGCACAGGATACAGCGGAGATGTTCTTTGAGAACGTGAGAGTGCCGCAGAAGAATTTGCTGGGCGAAGAAGGCGCCGGAATGAAGATGCTGATGACCAAGCTACAGCAAGAAAGGCTTTTGGCCTCTCTCATTGCACAGTGCATGGGAGAACTTGCCATTGAGCTGGCCATTAAGTACACCAAGGAAAGAATTATGTTTGGAAAGCCCGTGGCTTTCTTCCAAAACACCCAGTTTGTATTAGCAGACCTGGCTGCCAAGCTCGCTGCCGGGCGCGCCTTGGTGGACGGCCTTGCTATGGTATTTTCTAGCTCTGGGCAAAAGATTGACATCCTTATTCAGTCAAGCATGGCAAAGCTTTACTGCACCGAGCTGGTAAACGAAGTAGCCGGCAAGGCTATGCAGATGCACGGCGGGTATGGTTATTGCGGCGAGCTGCCTATTGGTGAGGTCTTCTTAGATGCTCGCCTCCAAACCGTGGCTGCCGGCACTTCCGAAATTATGAAGCTGATTATTGGCCGTGCAATATTTGCAGACAGGCCCAAGTAGGCACGAGAGGCAAACCACAAACAGGCAAGCAGTGATTTGAGAGAGAGGTACAAGCATGAGTAATTGGAAGGATCTTTATAACAGCAAGTTAACAACATTTGAAGATGCAGTTAAATGTATCAAAACCGGCGATACGGTGTTGGGAGGCGTAGGCCCCGGAAATGTGTCCCCCGACATGTACATGGCTCTTTTTGGGAGAGCAGCAGAGCTGGACAACATCACCATATTTGACGCCATTCAAGTGCGTGGATACCCGTACTTGAGCCCCGACCTTATCAACAAGCTCGGCGGCAAGTTCACGCACATCAGTGGATACGGCACCCCGGCACTCCGTCAAGGGTACGACAAAAAAACCACGGACTTCTATCCTACCGGAGCGGTAGAGACCGATGTAAGGCTCAGAAAAAGGGCTGACGTGTTCATGGTAATGGTGGCTCCGCCAAACGATCAGGGATTCCTCAACTTGGGTCTCTCCAGCTTTATGGCTCCGGAGGTCATTGAGGGCAGAGGAAGAGGTGGCGCGCTCAAAACCCTCATTGGAGAAGTAAACGAAAACATGCCTGTAGTATATGGTTCTGATCAGTGGGTACATATTTCTGAGTTTGACTATCTCGTTGAGAACGCCTCGGTTATTCCGGCTACTCAAAGAGAAGCTCCCGGCGAAAAAGAAGAGATAATTGGCAAGTATGTACTTGATTTGATTGAGGATGGCGCAACCTTGCAGATTGGTTGGGGCGGCGTTGCAGAAGCGGTCATAGCAGGCTTGGATAAAAAGAAGGATTTGGGCATTCACACCGAGATGATCCCCGCCGGCGTAGACAAGCTGGTAGAAAAGGGCGCTGTCACCAATATGAATAAGCCTATCAACAGAGGTATATCTACTGCCACGGTATGCTTTGGCGATCAAGACCTGTATGAATATGCCAGAGAAAACCCCAGCGTAAACCTTTGCAGGGGCAGCAAGACAAACTCCATTGCTGTCATCAGCCAGCATCCAAAAATGACCTGCATCAATGGTGCCCTGGAAGTAACCCTGGCAGGCGAGGTTGCTGCCCACACCAGTGGACACAGAGTCATCAGTGGCGCGGGCGGGCAGCTGGAGTTCATGATTGGCGCCCAGTACTCCGAGGGCGGAAAAGGAATCAACCTACTCCACTCAACAAGGACGGACAAAGAAGGCAATGTATTCTCAAACATCGTTCCCAGCTTTATTGAGGGAACACAGGTAACCGTGCCCGCCACCTATTCTGATTATGTGATTACAGAATATGGCGTTGCCCAGCTGCGCTATCTGTCAAGAAGAGAACGGGCAGCAGCTCTCATAGAGATTGCCCACCCAGACTTTCGCGAGGAGTTGCGCGCCAGCATGAAACAGCACTTTTACTTTACCGGGTAATAACTTATAAGCGACAGTGGAGGGGAGTATTTGCCGGATGTCAACAGACTAGGAATCTGCTGCGCCGGCATGTGCTCCCACTGTTGCTAGAAGAAAGAGATGAGGCCAAAAGGAAAGAGTACTCTTTGGATAGATGGAGAGAGGCAGAGATAACAATGAGCGAATTCAACATAAACCCATTTAGCAAAGCAGTATCAGAGGCAAGGCTTTTGTGGTCAAAACAGCAAGACCCAGAATCAGAATATAGTTTCCCTGTTCCGGATATCAGCGTAAAAACCCTTTTTAATCAATGGGTCAAAAAACAGCCAAACAGGCCGTATATCCAGTTTAATGAGAGGGAATACTCATATGAAGAGAGCAACACCATCTCGCAGAAACTGGCAAATGGAATAACCAAACTGGGACCAGTCAAAGGAGATAGACTGATAACCTTTATGCTCAATGGGCCAGAATTCCTTTTTGTAAGCCTGGCTTGCTTTAAGCTGGGTGTTATTATCGTTAACTGTAATCCCAACGACACGCCACGTGAGATCACCACGCAGATACTTGACAGCGGAGCTTGTATTGCAGTGGCGGACGAGAGGGCTTTGCCAGCTTTTTGTGAAGCATTCAGCGCGCTGGAGGCCCCTCCGGCACACGTGTTAGTATTAGCGGAAGACAGTGAGTCCCTGAGCGAGGCACTGCCTAATACCGTTGTAGTTGATTATCAGCAATTGATTGAAGAGAATGAGGCAGTTGAACCTGCGGTAGAGATCGATCCGCTCGATATCGCCGTGTTGCAGTACACGGGAGGAACAACCGGCTTCCTCAAAGCCTGTTGTCTATCAAACAGAGCCTTGATTGCTAACGGACTCTGCAACGTTGCCTTCATGGAAGCGCGAGCACCAAGAGACGAGTTCTCAATCATTGTGTATGTACCCATGTCTCATGGTTTGGGATTTAATTGCGCCTTGCTGATACCCATCTGCACCGGAGGCAAGGCAATCCTGGTGGATATGAGCAAGTTCTCGATTGTTACACTGCTCGAGACAATAGTTGAAACAAAGCCGTCGGTTTTACCTGCAATTCCAACAATCCTCAATTATATCGTTGCCAGCGAATCTATTGCAGATTACGATATCTCTTCGGTCAAGGCTATTGTAAGCGGCTCTGCCCCGCTTTCCAAGGAAACAAAAACCAAGTTCGAATCAATGACCAATGCCAAGATAACAGAAGCCTACGGACTGTCTGAAGCCTGCGTCTCTGTCTTAGGCACTCCCTTTTATAAAGAAGACCAGGCTGAAGGAACCGTGGGGATTCCTTATCCCAATACTGAGGCGCTGATTGTGGATTCCGACACAGGGACCCAGGTGCTAGCTCCTGGAGAATCGGGAGAAATCATATTTCGAGGCCCCCAGATGCTGAGTTCCTATTGGAGAAGACCAGAAGAAACAGAAGCCTCTATCCGTAATGGGTGGTTTTATACGGGCGACATTGGCATCATGGACGAAGAGGGGATCTTCAGGATCTTGGAGCGTAAGAAGGATGTCATCATCATGAGCGGGCTCAACGTGTATCCCCGCGAAATCGATGAAATCCTCTTTACGCACCCCGATATCAATGAAGCCTGTGTTATAGGGGTGCCTGACAAGATGAAGGGTGAGGTGCCGGTTGCCTTTGTGGTTAAAAAAACAGACACAGAGTTGCTTGAAGAAGAGGTTATCACCTTTTGCGAAAAACAACTGGCCAGGTTCAAGCTGCCAAGGAAAATCGTCTTTGTTGATTCAATTCCCAAGACAAAGAACAATAAGTCAAATCGCAATGCCTTGAGAGAGATGTGGAATGAATCGTTTGGAGGGATGAACTGACCAAATTCTGTTGGCTGCAAAGAAGCAAAGAAGCAGCTAGAATTCTGTTTGGAATACGGTATTAAGAAAGAAGGTCAAAATGCTTGCTCTCAGTAACTTCAGCTTTCAAATCGAAGACTCTGTTGCTATTGTTTCCTTAGACAGGGCAGACGTTGGAAACACAATCACTATCGAAGTATTGTCGGAGCTGGCTCAACTGCAAAAAGAGATAGAAGATAATCCCCAGATTCGCGCGGTCATACTCTGTGCCCAAGGATCCAATTTTTCTAACGGGATGGACATTAATGCCCTCACGCAGCTTGCACCAAAGGAATTACAGCGCATACTTAGTCGCTACCAACTAGTTGCAATGCATTGGCTAGAAATGCCTATTCCTGTCATTGCAGCAGTTCAGGGACGTTGCTTTGGTGCAGGAGTTGAGATTATTTTGGGCTGTGACATGCGCTTTTTGTCCGATGATTGTGAGCTTACCTTGCCAGAGGTCAGACTGGGCATTTCGCCTGATTTAGGTGGCACCACGCTGCTTACCAGGCTAGTTGGTTTAGGGCAGGCAAAACGTTTGATTATGGGCTGCGAAACGATAAAAGCCGACGAAGCTCGCCTCATTGGCTTGGCAGAAAAAGTGGTTCCAAAGGACGAGCTAATGGAAGCAAGCTTGAGCATGGCAAAAAGAATGGCGAGTTTTCCTCCTCTATCTATGAAGTTTGCTAAATACGGTATCAACTTGGCTGCGGAAAGTAGCCTCAAAACCGGCCTGCTCTTTGAGCAGGCTCAATCAGCTGCTTGTTTTGGTAGCGAAGACATGAACGAAGCCTTGGCTGCCTTTTTGGAAAAACGCCAGCCAAAGTTTGCTTATTGATCTGCATAACTTTGAGTCAGGCAGCTGCAGGCTTGGATTAACTGCCCGTAGCTTACTGAGGGCGTGGTACTGATGTGCCAGGGTCCCTGTGAAAGGAATCATCACATGGAAGACAATCAATTTGATGCGATTATCATCGGCGGTGGACTGGCAGGCCTTGCTGCCGCTTGGACCCTTGCAGACAGAGGCAAGGAGGTACTTCTCCTGGAAAAGGGTGATTATTGCGGCGCAAAGAATGTAACGGGGGGCCGCCTGTATGTTGAGCCTCTGAAGGGCTTCTTCGATGACCTTTGGGACAAGGCCCCTCTGGAGCGGAGCATAGCGCGTGAAGAGATCTGTTTGGTTGCCCCAACCAAAAGCCTCACGGTGAGTTACACGGATGATTCCCTTAGCAGTATACCGGGTCAAAGCTATAGCGTATGTCGTGCAAAGCTCGATCGTTTTTTTGCCAAGCAGGTTGAAAGAAAAGGCGCGGTAATTGCCACAAAAACCAGGGTGGATAGCCTGGTGATTGAGAATGGCGCGGTTATTGGCATCACTGCAGGTGGAGACACTCTCTACGCAAAGACCGTTATCTGTTGCGACGGCGTGCTCTCGCTGTTTCCACAGCAGGCAGGCCTCAGGGGGCCTCTTAAACCTAAGCACTCCGCAATTGGAGTAAAAGAGATTATTGAGCTGGATCCACAACTCATCAATGAGCGATTTGGGGTTTCTGATGAGCAAGGGGCTGCACGTCTCTTCATGGGTGACATTACCTGCGGACGTTTTGGAGGAGGTTTTCTCTATACCAACAAAGAAAGCATCAGCCTTGGACTTGTTCTCGGTATTGAGGCCTTTTCGCAAGAGGGAATCGAAATTTCTGTGCCCGAGGCGCTTGATCGCTTCAAAGAGCGACCAGAGGTTCTCCCACTCATTGCCGGCGGAGAGCCTGTTGAGTATTCCGCTCATGTGGTGCTAGAGGGAAGTTACAATCAGCTGAGTAAGCTGTATGGCAACGGCATTCTCGTTGCAGGTGATGCTGCCGGCTTCTCTCTCAACGCTGGAATTACTGTTCGCGGCATGGAATACGCAGTGATGAGCGGCTATTTTGCTGCACTGGCTGTTGAAAAGGCCTTAGAGAAAAATGACTTTGGTGCCGAGTCTCTCAGCGTGTATGAGACTCTTCTTGCAGACAGCTTTGTTCTTAAGGACTCCAAGGAGCACCAAAACGTAGCTGCATCGCTTGATCATGATCGCTTCTTTAGCTTCTATCCCTCTTTTGTCTGTGATCTGATGCACGATCTTTACAAGGTGAACGGCCCCAAGAAAAGGATTTATCCCACCCTCAGAAAGCACCTGACAGCTGGCGTGATGAAGGATATCCTATTCAAGGACTTTGGAAAGGTGAAAAAGCTATGAGTGATGTTTTGAGCTTAAAGGGAAACGTAAAAAGCAAGCTGGGTCTCAATGTTTTTAAGGAGAGCAGCGAGTTTCATATAGAAATTAAAACAGACAAAACAAACGATAAGCGCTTGTTTGCCTGTGTACGGCTTTGTCCGGCCGAGCTCTATAGTGCGGACGAACAGGGCTGTGTTGTTTTAAGCACTGACGGCTGCTTGGAATGTGGAACCTGCTTGATTATTTGTGGAGACGAAGTGTTAAGCTGGAATTACCCCCAGGGAGCAACAGGTGTTCAGTATCGTTTTGGCTGATGGGTATCTTTTGCTGCCGGCTTCATGGTGCCGACGTCAGTCAGCAAAGGGCGCTTTACGGCGGATTGGTATTGTAGGTTATGATTAAGCATATGATGGGTGGCGCACACCGTATATCAGTGCCACTTCCCAATAATCCTCTTCTCAAAATTCACACTTACTTATTCAAGGGTGAGCGGGATTTGCTGATTGACACCGGCGCCGATTTAGATATCTGCGAACAGGTATTGGCGCAGTCACTGCAGCAAATGGGCGTTGATCCAGAAAAACTAGATATCTGCATAACTCATTTGCACACAGACCACGTTGGCTTGGTTAGACGCCAAATGCTTGCCAGTGCAAACGTGATGTGCGGCCCCTTTGACAAAGAGGGGGACATGAGACTGTTTACCAACACCATTTTGGATAGAGAAGCGATAGAAGCTTATATGCAATATCTCGGCTTGTTTGGGTCCTTAACCAAGCTGAAAATCCAGGATATGCCACCGGGTTTTTTTCTCGATTGGTCTATGCTTCCGGATCTGAAGCCTTTGGAAGAGGGGGCAATACTCAAAGTGGGGGAGCACACTTTGACATGCCTTTCTACGCCAGGGCATGCGCCAGAGCATATAAGCCTCTACGATGCGGCCAATAGGATTCTTTTCTCTGGAGATTTTCTTATGTCTCCCATGATGCCGAATGTCCTGGATTTCAAGGCAGAGGGCAGCTCTCTTATAAAGTACTTTGCTGCTTTGAGCCAGGTGGAAAGCATGAGCGTCGATTTGGTTTACGCAGGACACGGAGACATCATCACCAACCCGTCACTGCGTATTGAGGAGATTATTGCGCACCACAACAAAAAGCTCGTGGCTTTTGAGCAGATTACCAAAGAGGGCAAGCAGACAGTGGCAGAGATTGCTTCTAAGGCTGCCTGGGGAGGCGGTTCTAAAACTTGGGAACAACTTGCCTTGGTGCCGAGACTTTTTGCAATTGGAGAGACGTTGTCTCATCTTAACTACTTGGTAAGCGAGCAACGGATTGCGTTCATAGAGCAGGCAGGGGTTGTATATTTTGGTAAATGAAGATGTCCTCAATCAAGGCAGCCTGAAGCAAGAGCTGTCCCGGCAGGTTACTCCGGGCACATTCGGTTAATACCCAAACGACTTAAGCCCTTCGAGGGTTCCCAAGAATAGCGGTCCCGAGCTGATAGTCTTGGCAAAGTCATCGGGAAAAACCACGGAGCTGCGTTTGTGCAGGTGCTTTTCATTGCCGGACTCAAGGATCTCAGCCACAAATTGGCTGCAAAAACGCCTGGATCTGCGTCTCCAATAGGGAAACTTGACTACCCCCATCAAAACGCCGGGAACATCATACTTCCACTCGGTGCGGCAGCTGTGAAATGACGCAAGGTGAGCCCTCATGGCATCGTAGTCTTCTTGAGAAACCGCAATTTTGTACAAGGCGCACTTGACGTTCTTGCGCGTTTGACAGATTTTTTCCGGCTCCTCAATGTGAAACCCTCGCCTGGTAAAGCTGTAGTACTTACCCCGCTCCTCATCAAAGCCAATTGAGGCATGCGAATAATAGCCTCTAATCAAAGCAAGAATGAAAAGGGAGAAGTTGTCAGAATGCTTGGTCAAGAGAACGTAAACATCTCGCCCGTTCTCAATCTCTTGGCGCCGAGCAGTTAAATCTATGGTGTTGTCAAGCATATATGCGTGCCTATCAAAATTTATTTTCGTAAATCAGAGTTGTATTATAGCGTTTTTTGCCAAGTTGCGTCTCTGAGCGTTAAGACACTATGAAGCACCGGGTATGTTATAGTCTGCCTCGGAACAGTTTTAACGGCAACAGGCAAATGGGCGAGGTAACGGAGGACTTGTGAAAAAGCTGATTTTGGCAGTGATACTGGTTGCCACGCTGCTGCTGAGTGTCTGCTTAGGCGCCTGCGCCGGCACCGCAAATAGCTCAAACCCCCAAACGATAAGCGCAAATGAAGCGCACCAGATGATAGAGGGGCTGGATGATTTTATCCTTCTCGATGTTCGTTCAGTTGAAGAGTTTCAAGAGGGTCATGTGGGTGGAGCCTTGCTCATACCGGTTTCAGAGCTTGAGGTTCGCGCTGCAGAGGAACTCCCCAACAAGGACACCACCATTTTTATCTACTGCCGCAGTGGCAATAGAAGCGCTACGGCTGCACAGATTCTCGCTGACATGGGCTATACCAAGGTATATGACATAGGCGGCATGCCTAACTGGGGCTCGATATAAGGAGTCACATTACCTGATATCGTCAAAAGCTCCCAGATACTCCTGTAGCTCAGCAAGCGTGCCGTTTCTGAAAGCTGCCACGTCAAGCCCTGCCTCATTTTCAAGACAGTCCGTCACCAGGTAAGTCTCCGCGCCCAGGTCACCAATGACCATATCCTCGGTGGTGTTGTTGCCCACCATGAGGCACTGCTTAGGTGCCTTGCCGATCTTTGCCAGGACCTCCTCAAAATACCGCGGATTGGGCTTGCAGAAGGTACTGTTTTCGTAATGGGTCACCAGGCTAAAATCCTCCTGAGTGAGGCCAATCCACCTGAGCCGCGTGTCCACTGCGCACGAGGGAAAGAGCGGGTTAGTTGCCAGCACCAGCTCGTAGCCCTTTGATTCCAGCGCACGCACCAACGGCCCGGATATCTCGTTAGGAGGCATTATCTCTTTAACGGTGTCAAACTCGCCGGTATAAAATTCGTTACAGGCAAGCTCCACAGCCTGGCGCTGCTCTGCGTTAAGGCCCAGCTGCTCGGTGAATACTGCCCAAAACCGCTCCGCATTGAGCATGGTTCCGTCATTGCGTACCATCGCCTCCGTGCCCGCCCAAAGAGCCTTGATGGATTCCTCAACATCCATCTCAAGCCGCACAAACACCTTTTGAAGCTTGCCGAGGTAGGTTTTGATAAAGGTCTCCTGCCGCAGCTGCAGCAGCGTTCCGTCGAGGTCAAAGAGCACGGTGTTAATCATTCAGCTGTACCTTTCGTCGGTGTGCCTGTTCAGGTCCTTTTTTGTCATTCCGGCCTCTGAGCCGGAATCTTGAAACTACAGAACCTCAGAGTCTCAAGATCCCGGGTCAAGCCCGGGATGACGAACAGGGCGTGAGCAGCAATTCATCGGTTTATCTCACTCCCTGCGCCAGAGCCAAGAGCTTCTTGCGAGCCAAGAACATACCTGTGCCGCAGACGAGCGCCACCAAGGCATAGGCAAGATAGAAATCTGCCGGTGCAGCCTCGTTAAAGAGATGTGACGTTAATGCGATGATACCCTGGCCCAGTGCATTGGAAACAAACCAGAGACCCATCATTTTAGACATATGTCTATCGGGCGCAAGCAGCGTAGTGGCGCTGAGCCCGGTGGGCGAGAGCATAAGCTCGCCTAAGGTCATCAAAGATATCCCGGTCAGTATCCAAACGGGGCTCACGAGCTCTCCGCTGCCAACTGAAATAAAAGCGAGCGCAAAAACGGCAAAACCCAAAAAGGCCAACCATAAGCCCAGCGACATCTTAACCATTATGGAAGGCTGGCGTTTGCCGAGCTTTGTCCAAATAAGCGCAAAGATGGGGGCAAACACAATAATGACCAGCGGGTTTACCGAGGCATACCAAGCCGACGGCACAACATAGCCCATCACGTTATTATCGATCCGCGTATCAACCACGAGCGCAATGGTGGTGGACTGCTGTTCTGCAATAGCCCAAAACACTGCCGCCACCAAAAAGATTGGGATAAAGGCAAACACGCGCGAGCGCTCAACCTTACTGGTGTTTTTATCAAGAATGATAAAGAGAAAGAGGACTGCCGCAAGTATGGTGCATACAAAGGGCATGCTGTTACCGATCATCTCAATATTCAGCAGACCTTTTGTTCCCAGGAAGACGAAGAGTGCAACCAGTATGCCCACTATCAAGGTAGCCACGCTGCCCCAGCGACGCTTCTCGATTGCCGTGAGACGCTGCACCGGTTCACGACCAATACCTTGCAAGGTGGTCTTGCCCAAAATCACGTAGATAAATACCGCCGCCATCATCATGACTGCCGGAATCAGAAATGCTGTGTGGTAACCAAAGGCCACAGAGGTTGCCCCAACAATCAGCGGCGCAAGAAAACTACCTATATTGATTGCCATGACCAGCAGAGAGAAGCCTGCCTGCCTGCGCGGGTCGTCCTTGGTGTAGAGCTCGCCCACCATAACCGAGACGTTGGGTTTGAGCATGCCGGTTCCCACGATGATGAAGAAGAGCGCTGCAAACAGGCCCGGCTCGCCCCACGGCATTCCCAGCACCACGTGCCCCACCGTGATGATGAGACCGCCGTAAAGCACTCCCTTATAAGGGCCAAAGACTCGGTCTGCCAGCCAGCCTCCCAGAATACTTGAGAGGTAAACCAGCGACCCAAAAAGACTCACAATGACCAGCGCCTCTGTGTGCTCTACGCCCAAGCCGCCGGAGCTCACGGTGTTATAGATATAGTAGAGCAAAATGGCGCGCATGCCGTAATAACTGAAACGCTCGCAAAGCTCAGTTGAAAAAATGTTGAGCAGGCCCATAGGGTGCCCAAAAAAACTCCGCTTAGGCTTTTCACTTGTCTTTGAGCTCATGCAATTTCCTCCCACAGATACCAATAAGCAAAAGAAGCTGCGTATCTGTACCAATAGTAGCGGTTTGGGTGAGAATTAAGAAGCGAGAATTGCTCTATACTGATTCCGCAACCAAAAGTTGCGGAAAATTCCAACTGAAATTGCTCGATTTTGCCTGGCCGCAACCGTAGTATTGAGAGAGACAAAGGGCAAGGAGCCCTGCTGAGAAGCAAGAAGAGCAGCAAGAGTTATTTCAAGGAAAGGTGGGGATCATGAACGTAGAGATTGCGGAACGTCTGGCAAAAAGGCGGCGCGAAGCAGGCTACTCGCAGGAGAATCTTGCAGAGAAGCTGGGGGTTTCCCGACAGGCTGTTTCAAAGTGGGAGCGCTCAGAATCTTCCCCCGATACCGACAACCTCATAGCGCTCGCCCAGCTCTATGGCGTGTCTTTAGACGAGCTCTTATATGTTGATGAAACCCTCAAGGATGACGTTGCCTTTGAGGCAGCTGACCGGGCGGCTTCGCGCAAAGAAGGGGCTGCCGGTGCCGCCGGTGCCGCCGATAGTGCGGCAGGGGCAGACGAGCAAGGCAAGCCAGGCAAACCTGACAAGGATTCAGATTTCAAAATAGGTTTGGGCGGCATTCATATAGTGGATGGGGAAGACGTCGTGTCGCTCTCTTGGAAAGACGGTATTCACGTCAAGGATGCCGACACCGGCGAAGAGGTCCGCGTAGGCTGGAAGGGCATCCACGTGAGCGATGGCAAAGACTCCAACAACGAAGGCTCGAGCTCTGCCCCAGGCGAAGACACCAGCAGTTCAGGTGACTGGGGCGACGCAAAAGTCTACATCAACGGCAAAAAGTACGACAGCTGGGATGACGTCAACGTTGCCTTCAAAGACAAATACGGCATTGAGAAAACCTGGCTCAAGTTTCCCTTTCCGCTGGTAGTAATCATCGCCTATATACTCATCGGCGTATTTCTCAACGCCTGGGCGGTAGGCCTATTCGTCTTTTTCACGGTTCCCGTCTACTACATGATTGCCCATGCTGCCTACACAAAGCGCTTCGGCGAGTTCTTGGCCGGATTCTACCCCCTGGCTAGCATCGCCTGGTTCCTCTGGATGGCCTTTGTGGTAGGTGAGCCTCACCCTGCCTGGGTTGTCTTCTTAACAATCCCCGTAGCGGAATGGCTCATCCACGTAGCACGCAAGTCATACAAAAAACGCAAGCAAGCCAAACAAGTCATCGACATAGAGTAAGCCGTGGGACAGAGGGACGGGGTTGGTGTACCAGATTGGAACAGGGGGACGGGGTTGGTGTTCCAATTTGACCTTGGTCAAATTGGAACACCAACCCCGTCCCCCTGTTCCAATCTG
>WRBR01000028.1 GCA_009784425.1 Coriobacteriia bacterium
CGATCCCATTCCGAACTCGGCAGTTAAGCTCTGCATCGTCGAAAGTACTGCGGTGTAGTCCGTGGGAGGATAGAACGTTGCGCACATAGTGGGTATTTTTTGTACAGAGGGGCCGGGTCATTTTGTCCAGCCGGACAAAATGACCCGGCCCCTCAGCGCGCCCCGTCATTCCGGGCTTGACCCGGAATCTTACGCTCCGTGACACAAAATCCGCAGTTTGGTGCCCAAATGCATCCAAAATGGCACTTTTCATTCGCACTGGCTTAATATCCATTTCTCGTATCAGGCTAAAGTGCTGGTAGATAGCCTATCGGAAATGTGCGCCAATAAATCTCCCGAAAAAACTACCATTTTGGATGCATTTGGGCACCAAACTGCGGATTTTGTGTCACGCGCCCCAGAGAGACAGGGTTGGTGTACCATTTATTCTCGTGTTTGGAAAATGAGACCTGCCATCGTAGTACCGGACTTGACAGCTAGGTAGTAAAATTAACCGGGTATATTGCCAACACTGAGCCAGGAGAGATTATGACCATACCAGAACCATCGAAGGTTAGAGAAGTTGCAAAGCTAGCAGAAGACAGCAATAACGAATTTAGACTTTTTCTCAAGGGCTTTGCTGACGAGGGAGAGCTAGATGAGCAATTCCTCACGCTGCACAATGAATTATTTGTTCCCTATGATTGCAGTGATTGTAGAAATTGCTGTAAGAAGTACAAAGCTAGCATCACAGAAAACGAGGCAGAATTGATAGCTAAGTTTTTACAGATAACACCTCAAGAGTTCCTAGGTCAGTATACTGAAGTAGATACCGATGGGTTCTTGGATGAACCGGGCAAGCTGTACCTCTCGGGCTCCCCCTGCAGCTTTCTAGATGCAGATAATTCTTGCCGAATCGAAGAATGTAAACCGAGTGAATGCAGGGAGTTCCCCTATACCAACAAGCCAGAAAGGCTTTTCAGCTTACTAAGCATCGTGCAGTTTGCTGCTGTTTGCCCAGTTGTTTATGAGATTTTGGAGCGCTTAAAGCAGCTTTATGAGTTCAAGCCGGGGAGCTATGCTATCGACATGGAGTAATCAGGAGTGGGATAGGAGGCTATCTCCTGTCCCACTTAACACATTTGTCCTGCTTTAAAGAACCATTCCGATGGCCTCGATCTCTACCAGCACACCTTTGGGAAGCGCGCTGACCTCAATTGTTGAGCGAGAGGGTAATACTTCGCCTTTGAAGTATTGGGCATACATCTCGTTCATCTGGGAGAAATCACTTATGTTCTGCAGGAAGACCGTAGTTTTGACCACCGCACTAAGACTGCTTCCTGCAGCTTCTAGGACTGATGCCAGGTTTTCTAATACCTGTTTGGTTTGTTCTGCGGCGGTAGCGCCAATAACCTCCCCACTCTGGGGATCCAGGGGTATCTGTCCTGAGGTGAAGATGAGGTTGCCTGCTCGGTTGGCCTGGGCGTAGGGGCCAATGGCAGCCGGGGCTTTTGTTGTCGCTATCATTTGCCTTGTGTTGATTTCCAAGCTGTTCTCCTACTGTTTTCCTGTTTGCCATATAAACTAGCTATAATGCTCAATCATGAGAGTATTTGCGCGCAGTTTTACAATATAACGAGTACAAGTATACGCGCATCTATGCGTTAAGCGCCGTCACTTCTGCCCCTCGTGCCGCGAGAGCAGAATGGGACAGAAGGTTTGCGTATCCCCTTGGGTTGCATATGCTTAGCTCACCGTGTTTCATGTCTGGAAGTATATGTAACTTGCTGCCTTCTATAGTGGAATGAATCGCTTCAGCCGACTTGCGCATCATTGAGTTCTCAAGACTTCCAACAAGTATTAATATAGAGCAATTGGTGTTCGCAAGGCTGTCCTTTATTGAGTAAGCTGCATTGCTCTTGGTTATATTAGTGAGAGAAGCCTTAGACATTTTCATAATATCGCGATAGTATTTTTCAAACATGGATTCAGGAATCAATAGCTCCTTAGCTTGCATTTTTGAAAACCATCTTTGTTTAATCAGTCCATAGAACAAAGCGTAAGTAGGAGCAGCAAGTAATTCGACTGCCTTCATGGGAAAGACGAGAGCGCTTTCGATAATCGCATTTTCTGCAATTGCGCTTCTTTGAGACAGCACTTCTAAGACAATCTGTGCTCCGAGCGAAAGACCGCACAGGGCAAAAACCTTTCCATTACACTGCTCATCTATGTATTCGATGAGTTTTCTTGCCGATTCTTCTATGCTGATAAACGTTTCGAAGTAATCGCTACCGTGTCCATCAATTATTGGAGTGACTACTTGATAATCATGCTTCAATATTTCAGCTACAGGTTCAACAGACCAGTCAGATAACCCTCCTCCATGCAACAGTACGACAACTGGCAGCGGTGATTTCTCTGTCTGCTTGACTAACAATTAGGCCTCCTTTTGTACTTCAAATTTCTTAATTGTTTCCTTGAAGAGAAATAAATATTATCATGCCATCTTCTTAAGGCTGACGGGGGGGCGTAAACAGGACAAAAGGGAAAAAGGGAAAAGGACAAAGGGGACAGTTCATCTGTCTTGCTTGCAAGACAGATGAACTGTCCCCTCTCATACCCTTAACCCCATGTAAACACTGGTATCCTTCCGCAATTACTGCACCCAGCCTTTGTGCGCCAAAAAAGACCCATCGTATTCTATAGACTTACTTGGAATTCACTTCTAGAGAAAGGCTAGAAAAATGCGTCAGCTGGCAAGCATTCAGGTGATAAGAGACATCAAGCCAATCAAGGATGCAGACAATATAGAAGTAGTTTCAATACTCGGCTGGAATGTGGTGTCAAAGAAAGGCGAGTTCTCTCTTGGCGACAAGTGTGTCTATTTTGAAGTAGACTCATTTCTCCCTATAGAAGAACGCTATGAATTCCTGCGAGGCTCTTCATATCGCAAGAACGACTTTGTGGGGGAGGGCTTCAGGCTCAAAACCATTAGACTAAGAGGCCAATTATCTCAGGGCCTTGCGTTGCCTCTGCAAGAATTCACCGAGATTTCTGAGGAAGTGGCGATTGTTGGCACAGAGGTTACGGAGTTACTGGGGATAAAGAAGTGGGAATTACCTGAGGCTCAAGGCTCCTTTGGCACTATTGCTGGGTCTTTTCCGGCGTGGGTATCTAAGACCGATGAGACGCGCATCCAGAGTGTAGAGGCAGTACTCGAGGAATTACATGGTAAGCCCTACTACATAGCCACAAAACTGGATGGCACTAGCGTATCCATGGGGCGCTGGCAAGGAGAGTTTTGGGTTGCCGGCAGAAACACAAAGCTTAAAGATGATGGCTTGTCTACTGCGTGGAGTTTTGCTCATAAGAAGAATCTGGTGATTAGTTCAATTGCATGGGATAAGGACTACACAATTCAAGGTGAGTTCTGCGGGCCAGGTATCCAGAAAAACAGTCTCAGGCTTATGGAGCCAGAGTGGTACGTCTTTAACGTTATCGATCCAGAAAAGAACACCAGGCTGCCCCTAGATGAGATGCTCGAGTTTTGCGCGCATCATGGACTTACCTGTGTGCCAGTTGAAGAGAGAGCTGATTCTTTCGAGTATCCCACAGTCGACTCTCTGCTGGAGAGAGCCGAAGGCCAGTATTCCTCAGGCAAAACAAAGGAAGGCATTGTCATTCGGAGCACTCAGCCTCAGTATTCAGAAACACTTCGCGGAGACTTGTCCTTTAAGGCAATTAACAACAGATATCTGTTGAAAGACGAGGGCTAAGTGAGGATTCAGTTAAGCTCTGCATCGTCGAAAGTACTGCGGTGTAGTCCGTGGGAGGATAGAACGTTGCGCACATAGTGGGTATTGTTTGTACTTGAGGTTACATGATATCCGTGTTACCATGTATTCAAGAAGAAAGCAGGTCGGATGATTGTTTCCTTTGCAGATAAAATGACCGAGGATCTGTTCCATGGTAGGACTTTGGCAAAGACACGGAAGTTTCCTGCGAACATGCAAAAGGCAGCAATAATCAAACTCGACATCCTCAATGCGGTTAACAGCATTCTGGACTTGAAGTCTCCACCAGGCAATCGTCTTGAAAGCTTGGAAGGAAACCTGAAAGGCAAATACTCCATTCAAATAAATGACCAATGGCTTCTGGTTTTCAGGTTTGAGGATTCAAATGCCTATGACGTGCAAATAATGGACTATCACTAGGAGATGATGACCATGATTTCTGAGAATAGAACACCAACACATCCAGGAGTTATTTTACAAGAGGAGTTTCTTGCGCCTCTGGGTATCACCCAGGTGGAGTTTGCTGCGCATTTGGGGATACCGGTACAGCGTGTCAACGAAATCATCAACGGTAAGCGCGGCATCACCTCATCCACGGCTTGGCTCTTTGCAGAAGCCCTGGAGACAACACCGCAGTTCTGGCTGAACCTGCAGATAAACAGAGATCTAGCGCTGAACCGCCCTGAGAAACCAGTAAAACCTTTGCAGGCACTAGCTGGGTAGAAACAGAATGGTGACAAGGGGACGGGGCGTTTGTCATCTTTCTCGGGTGACAAACGCCCCGTCCCCTTGCCACCCCCGCGCATCTACGCATTCAGGACGGTTCATCTGTCCCATTCCCTTTGTCTGTTTTATCTGCTATTGACACGCTATAATTACTGAGATATTAAATAGAGCTTTTGGGAGAAAACAATGGCTGTAATGATAGTGGTAATGACAACTAATGCCATGATACTGGCGCTGTCTTTATTGACAATACTTAAATTTTCCACAATAAAAATCAACATGGTTATTGGTTATCGCACGCCCAAGTCTATGGCCAGCGCTGAGGCATGGAAAAGTGCAAATAAAAGGTTTGGCCAGGTGTTGTTAGCAGCCAGCTGTATCAACACAGTAGTCCTAGTGCTATTGTCGATAATAATTCCGGTTGTGTACCATGAAATAGTTTTTACTTCATTTTTAGCTCTCGTTATGGTTGAGGTTGTTTTAGCAGTGGCTTTCACAGAACGGTTTCTAGCTAAGAAATTCCAGAATACCGACTCGTAGTGGGACAAAAGGACAAAAGGGGACGGTTCACCTGTCCCGTCTGGAACAGGACAGGTGAACCGTCCCCTCCTGTCCTGCTCCGCCATGCCAAATCCTCTCTTCGTATGTTGATAGGGTTTGAGGGCGTCGTTCGTGGTTGCCGTGGATGCACAAGATAGTAGCTGGCGTTTTGCTTAATAGACGCCGGGGCTCCAAGTCGCGGTCGTTGCCAAAATAGTTGATTCCTGCGTCTCCCAGAATAATAACCGTATCATTGGAAGTGAGTGCATGCTTCTTGCAGAAGCGGACTACTCTCCTGAAATCTCCATGGGTATCACCTGTTAAGTAGAACATGAATCTCCAACCGTTTTCATTCATTGTATAGAGCAGAGAGGGCTCTGTCATTGAACTATGAGTTCAATGAAGGTGCCAAGAGAAACGTCAGAGTGTGTGAAAAACCCATTTTCGTCATTCCGGGCTTGAACCGGAATCTTACGTTCCGTGACACAAAATCCGCAGTTTGGTGCCCAAATGCATCCAAAATGGTAGTTTTTGACTACCTTGGCTCAATGCCCGTTTCTCGCATCAGGCTAAAGTACTGGTAGATGGCCTATTGGAAATCTGCGCCAATTTAGCTCCCGAAAAAAAACTACCATTTTGGATGCAATTGGGCACCAAACGGCAATTATCGTGTCAAGCCAACAGGGGAATGTCCAGAGTCATGGGGGCTCTGTCTATTAACCAGTAACCTGCTCAAGGCGCCAGCGCACAATATCGGTTATCAACTTGTAGTCGATGGGCTTGGAGAGCGGTAGCTGGATGGCACCTTTTGAGGTCTTGTAGCCCTCCAGTCTGTCAGCAAAATGGATAATTGCCTTTGCGCCGGGGTAGAGGCCAATGTGTTTACTGAAGGCTGCAAAGTGAATCAGGTTTTCGCTCTGCCAGTACGTGGGCATCCTCCAAGAGAGCTTCTCCAGAGCATCGGGAGCGTTGGCTAGGATCGTCTCACGGATGGCTTGCAGCAGTGGCTGCACCTCCAGCTCCTGGTCTGCAATGTAGTCGTCAACCACGGACACCTTACTCACCTCGTTTTCCTGAACTGCTCCGCTGTATTCAAAGCTCCAGCATTTATAGTACAGCAATTGGCTGTCACGAGCATCATCCTGGGATTTTCCTGCAACAGGTGTCACGGGGACGTATAATTTGACACCATAGGGTGTCAAATTATACGTCCCCGTGACACCTTCGTACCCATGACACCTTAGATTTACTTTAAAGTATACCTTCTCATATATGACGATTTACTTTAATGTCTTTTTCTGATATGCTTGCAGTATGAATATTTTAGAAAGCAACGAGTTGGTTTTTGGATCCCGAAGCGGCATGCGGGTTTTACGTGTGCTGGCTGGTGTGTCGGTGCCACTTTCTGTTACTCAAATAGCCCAGCATGCGCACCTAAGTTATCCGGCAGTCAATTCGGTGCTCGTTGAGCTCGTTAACAGAGGGATAGTACTGGAGTCAAGGTCGGGCAATGCACGTATCCACCAGCTCAACCAAGAGAATATCTATGTTGAGCAGATTATCGCCCCTTTCTTTCAGCTTGAAAACAATGTGCGCTTCGAAATGATAGTCGATATAAAAGCCGCTTTTTCTAACCTAGCGCTATCAGTGATACTCTTTGGAAGCTTCTCGCGTGGCACTCAGACTTTGCAAAGTGATGTTGATATTTTGATAGTATCGAAAGACGAGGGCGAGAAAACGCTCGTTGAAGAGAAGCTAAGTGAATATACCTTGCAGTTTTACCGACGGTTCGGACATACTCTTGAAGCCCTTAACTACACAATTGATGAGGCAAGAGAGCTGCACAATCGTGCTCCCGGTCTTTTTCAGGAGCTTGAGGTTGATGGATACGTCGTCTTCGGAAATACGGATTGGATGAACCATGTCTAAACCGACGCGCACTCGCCAAGCCACCAACGAAGGTGGGCAAATAGCTCTACAGAAAGCCCAGCAGTTTCTTGCAACTGCCCAAGAGGCGTTTGATAGTGAACGGTGGGATTCTGCCGGCCTCAATGCAATTCACGCGGGCATCAATGCAGCTGATGCTGTGCTGGCAGCTGTAGCAGGCATTCGGAGCGCCGATCAAAAACATGAGAAGGTG
This sequence comes from Coriobacteriia bacterium, assembly GCA_009784425.1. Taxonomy (GTDB): domain Bacteria; phylum Actinomycetota; class Coriobacteriia; order Coriobacteriales; family UBA8131; genus WQXH01. The sequence continues at coordinate 7,180 of WRBR01000028.1, forward strand.
TCGATCTTGCTTACCCAGAACGTCCCGTCCTTTTCTGAGAGGCAGCGCTCACAGCTCATAGGATTACTGAAAATGAAGAATACGGTTGCCTATGAGCAGAGGCTCATTACAAAAGTCGAAGCGCAAAGGCTGGTTCAGGCAGCGAAGCGCTTTCTTGCCTGGGCGCAACAGAATTGCAGCTAAGCCACTGTCCTGCTTAGCGAAGAAATTGAAGCAGGCTTGGCTTAATGTGGCAGTTGACTCATTATGTCCCAGACAACTAAGAGTCTTTTGCCAAAACGTCAAAAGCATAGATGTATCCCTATCAGCTAAGATAATCGGGGCGTTTCAGCACAGAATTTGACAAAGGGAAGGTAGGAAGAGCGAGAAATCGACCACCTCAATCGACCATGTCTTTCTCCATGAAAAAAATGCGCTCCCCATCGTCACTATGGGGGTTCTTGATACCCACGATTTTAAACCCAAGCTTGTTAACATAATAATGGTGGTTGCGCCTTGAGAATGCAATGGTTTCCGTTTGCCATTTTATTGTCTCAGGGTAAGTTTTCTCAACAAAATCCCAGATGATTAGGCCAAGACCTTGATTTTGCAGCTCAGGCTCGATGAATACATTGCCCAGGAAGTTCACATTGTCGTCACGAATCCATAGGCTCAGCGCTCCGCATGGCTTGCCGTCTTTGGATATTTTGAAAGAAGTTGAATCTTTGTGCAGATACCAGTTATTGAGAAAGTCACCGTTATCGTAACCAGGTGGCCCACCTTCGCTTTTGCCTGTGTGGATTTTCGTGTCCGAATCAAACGCTCGCTTCATAATTGGGGCATAAATGCTCACATCTTGCTGAGTAAAGCGCTCAAATGACAATCCACTAAAAGCAATCACCTTTTCCACGAGATCAGCCTCTCTCATTCTTCATAGTTGTTTATAAGTAACAATTGCCTGCAACTGTTATTGTAAGGGCTGGTGCCAAATAAACATATCTGATTCTCATTCCACTTTTGAAATGAATAGATTGTAATTACATGGTAAGCCCTACTACGAGGACAGTGGGTCAGTTCTCTTGTCCGCGCCGGACAAGAGAACTGACTCCTCATATGACCCCTTGTCCGTGACCCCCTGTCCGCCCTCTGTCATGAAGCTATGGACACTCAACAGCGGCATCTTTCACGTTGGTCTCTATGATTTTCTGTTGAGTGAGAGCATCTTGGATTAAAGGCAGGGGGGTCAGCCCCTCTGTTCCTTTCCTTGCATAAGCCTTACACACACGCGCAAATCTTTACACAATTCGGTTACTGAATTTGATATAAGAGCTCGAAAATTGTGAAAGCAGCTTCTTTATGCTGCATTAATAGAGAATGCAGAACACAAAAAACAAGTAAGTTCATGAAAGGGAGAGAAATGCAAAAAGAAATGCAAAAGAAACAGAATAGCAAACCAAACAAGATCAAGCAGGCGATTATCGCGGCCATGCACCTGGTAAAAAACAAACAAAAGATTCAGGTTGCCCAGTTGTTCACTGCTGCCGTCCTTGTGCTGGCTATGACCATGGGCCTGGTGGGATGCGCGCAGGCTGACGCAGGCTCCGGCAATGAGGATGCCAGCGAGGCAACTCCAGCTGCAAACACCGATCCCATCGTTATTGTGTGGTACCCCAATGAATCAGCAAACGTATACAAAGAAGCCCGTGATGAGATTGGCAGGCTCATCGAGCAGGCTACCGGCAGGCCAGTTGAGCAAAAACTGACCACCGACTATGTCATCACCATTGAGGCTATAGCAAGCGGTTCAGCAGACATTGCCTGGGCTATGGGTGCCGTGGGATACATCGAGGCTCAGAGAAAAAATCCTGAGGTAAGTGTACTGTTTGTCAATTCGGGCCCTTCAGGCACACTGGATGACGCCATCTATTACTCTTGGCTTGCCGTGCCGGCAGAAGAAGCAGGCCAGTACAGAGAGGGCTCCGGCTACTCTATTGAGAACATAAAGGGTCAAACAATATCCTTTGTCTCAAACAGCTCTACTTCTGGCTTTAAGGTTCCCTCAGGCGACATCATCAACCACTTTCCTCAAGACGAGCTTGAGCCCGAGGATCTGCTAGAGGGCGGCTCCAATGCGTTTTTCTCTGAGGTACTCTTTGGTGGTTCGCACCAGGGCTCTGCCTTTAATATGCTAACCGGCAACGCCGATGTTGCAGCCTTCTGCGACACCGAAATGCACCCCTACGCTGAGCTTAAAACAGGAACAGAGAACGAGGTTGGTGCCATATACACTATTAAGCCTTCTGCCACTGCACCCTTTGACACCGTCATTGGCAGGGACTTTACAATCATCAACTCCACACCGGTTCTCAATGGTCCCAATGTGTTCAATCCTGCAAATCTGAGCGAAGCTGAGATTAAGGCTATACGCGATCTCTTCACTTCCGATGAGGTTTACAACAACGGGCTGGTTTTCTTTGACGACAGTATCGAGGGGGCCGTAGGGCTGCATAAAAAGACTGCCAGTGGTGGGTATGTGCTTGTTAATGATTCCTGGTATGACCCCATCCGCAAAGTCATGTAAAACCAGTAATTGAATAACCAAAGCACAACAAGAATCCTGGCAGGAACCCAATGGGAAGTTCCTGCCAGGAAACACTCTGAAAAAGCCTGTTGAGAAATGAGTACATACGATGAGCGATGCGCCCATCTTGGAATTTAAGAACGTCAGTAAAACCTACAATAAAATCACAAAGGCACTCAGCGATGTAAGCTTTTCATTGGAAGAGGGCGAGTTTGTATCAATAATTGGCCCCTCGGGATCAGGCAAATCCACCATTCTCCGTTGTATTAACCGGCTCGTTGACGCAACAGAGGGTAGTATCATATTTGATGGGCATGACATCAGTCGTGCGGACAAACGTGAGATTCATCAGGTCCGCAAAAAAACGGGCATGATCTTTCAGCACTACAACCTCGTAAACCGCCTGAGCGTCATTGAAAACGTCTTACACGGACGGCTTGGCCACAAATCTACCTTAAGCGGCGTGGTAGGGCTCTACACAGAGAAAGAAAAAGAGAGAGCCTTTGAGATTCTTGAGAAGCTGGGCCTCACCGAGCAGGCATACAAGCGTTGCGACGAGCTGTCCGGTGGACAAAAGCAGCGCGTAGGCATTGCCCGCTCCATCATGCAAGAACCAAGGCTCATCCTATGCGACGAGCCCATTGCATCCTTAGACCCCAGCTCGTCAAAAGTCATCATGGACCATCTGAGCAACATAAACCAAACCATGAACATCACCTGCCTCATTAATCTTCATCAGGTACAAGTTGCTTTGAAATACTCCAGGCGCATCATTGGGATTACCAGCGGCCAAATAGTATATGACGGCCCACCAGAGACCCTCACTCAAGACATCATTTATGAGATCTATCAGTCTAAAGAAGGTGAGTTAATCACTGATGTTGGATAAGCTTTTTAAAATCAGCCCGAGGGCTTGGAGAGCCTGGCTCTCGATACAAAGTCGCCTGAACAAGGGCAACAGCCAACCAGAAAAACCCCAGCAGAAAGAAAAACAGACCTCCATATTCACCAAGAGAAAACGGGTCTTTACCTTGGTTTTTATTGTGGTTGCCACTCTGTACCTGGTTTCTTCTGCGGCAGCAGAGTTTAACCTCATAGATGGCCTGGAGTCGTTTCCCAAAGCCTTTATCTGGATTACCACCTACCTTGTTCCTGACGAGAAATCCTTGAGCAACCTGCCCGCTATTTTGGCAAAGCTCTCAGAGACGGTCTTTGTTGCGATTGCCGTTACTGTGTGTGCGGCTCTGTGTGCGTTCTTCTTCAGCTTGCTGGGCACCACCACCACCAAGACAAACCCTTGGCTTGCACGAATGGTCAGAGTGGTTGCCGCCTTTTTCAGAAATGTTCCCGATGTGGTATGGGCAATGCTCTTGCTCTTCTCTTTTGGGCAAAATGTGCTCACCGGATTCTTTGCCCTGTTCTTTGCAACCTTTGGGCTTTTAACGCGCACCTTCATCGAAACCATTGATGAAGTGAGTGCCGACTGCGTTGAGGCCTTAAACGCCACCGGTGCTACCACGCTCCAGATAGTCTTTCAGGGCATCATTCCCTCTGTTTTGTCGGTAATAATCTCTTGGATTCTCTACATGATTGAAACTAACATCCGAGCCTCCACCCTCATAGGTATTCTTACAGCAACGGGTATCGGCTACCAGTTTGACATGTACTACAAAATGATGAATTACGCCTCGGCTAGCCTCGTGGTTATTGCCATCGTTGTTGTGGTCATAGCCATAGAAATCACCTCAACCCGTATTAGGAAGGTGATAATGTGAGCGATTCTGCTACCGTAGCTGCCCCTGCTTCGCCTGCTACCTTACCAGCGTTTCCCTCTGCACCACCCCTGACCCCCCAACCCGATCCGGAGACTTCATCATCGTCTCCTGATTTAGAGAAACATATCGATAGGTCTCTCAGGGGAAAGATAAAGATCGGAGCCAAGGGCTTGAGTGGTCCGGTTATCAAGATTACCGCTCTTGTACTTATCGGCCTCACTGTTTATGGCTTTTTAACCTTTGACTATAAAAACATTGACTTTGCCCAGGCAGTTGCCAAAACCTTCCACAACGCTCAAGTTATGTTTGGGCAACCAAAGCTGACATATAACTCCTTTTTGGGGCTCATGCATGCGCTATTTGTGTCCTTTGCGCTGGGTGCCTTGGCTACTTTTTTTGGGGCCATCGCCGGGTTTATTGGAGCGCTGCTCTGCGCAAGAAATATTGCAAACCCCCTGGTAGGCAACGTGGTGAGAGCCTTTGTGGCTTTTATCAGAGCGGTTCCAACGGTGCTGTGGATTCTTATTTTCTCTGTTGCGGCTGGCTTAGGAGGTGTGGCAGCGGTAGTTGGCCTCACCTTTCACAGCGCCGGCTACCTTGCCAAGGCTTATTCAGAGTCAATTGAAGAAATGGATAGCGGTGTCATTGAGGCGCTCAAAGCCAGCGGTGCAAGCTATTGGCAGATAGTCTTCCAAGCTATCCTGCCGGCCTCTATCAGCTATATGACCGCCTGGACCTTTCTGCGATTTGAGATAAATTTTGCCACTGCCATCGCCGTGGGGGCGGCTGCCGGAGCAGGTGGCATTGGATTTGACCTGTTTATGGCAAGCGCCTTTTACTTTGACCTGAGTGAGCTTGGATTCATCACCTACGTCATCGTCATAGCGGTGGTGCTCCTTGAGCTGGCAGCAACCAAAGTCAAGGCAAAAGTAAGATGACAAATGAAAGTAGAAAAAATGGATAAACGGCGTTTAACAAGAATTTTGGCGCGAGCCGATGAGAAAGCAGTAGCATCTCTGGCAGCGAGTTACAGAGAAGCTCATCAGCCACTCGTCATAAAAGAACCTGAAAAAACCCTGGCCATGATTAAGATGCGTGAGCCGGTAAAGCAGAGCCTGTTTTACATCGGTGAGGTCATTGTGTACGAGGCAGTGGTAGAAATCTCTGGCACGCACGGAGTTGCCGCTTGCATGTGTAGCGGCAAGGAAAGCGACGCTCTCAAGGTTCTCAACATGGCCATTATCGACGCGGCTCTGAATAAGGGTGTCTTTGCTGAGATGCACGCACTCCTTGAACTCGAAAGACAACAAGATGACCAGCTCATGAAGGAGAATGCCCTGCATCTGAGGACAATGGTCAGCTTTGAGTCGCTGGATCAACAGGCACCAAGCGACCTAAATGCCTTTAAGGGAGGTGCCAAGTGAAAACTTCTCTATCAAAAAAACATGACTTTGATGCGGTATTTGACAGCCAAAAAGTGTACCGACTGGTGCTTGAGGCGCTCTCCCACCCCACCAAGGTGGTCTCAATTCAAGAACATGCAAACAAGCTACAGGGAAGCAACCCCGCCTACCTGGCACTTGCCATGACACTGCTCGATAACGAGGTCAGCTTCAACACCTGCGAGAATCGCCAGCTCTCAGATGAGATCAGCTCGCTGACTCATGCAACAAGAACTGTGGTTGAGGAAGCCGATTTCATCTTTGTCTCCGAGGCTGGCGATTGGGTAGCAGTGATAGAGCATGCTCAATGCGGCTCTCTTGCCAATCCTCACAGCAGCGCCACTGTTATCGTACAAAACAAGCAAAATAGCGGTGCGCCTCTGAACCAGCTCACCTTTAGAGGGCCGGGGATTGATGCCAGGGCAACTGTCTTGGTAACCCAAACAGTAAAAGAGATACTGGAACTGAGAGATGCTCAATGCTACGAGTACCCGCAGGGCATCGACTTGATCTTTGTCTCCGATGAAGGCGCTCTCTTTGCCATACCGCGTTTGGTGAGTTTTGATGGGGCATCACAGGCAGACGACAGCTTTTCCTTCCCTCCTTTTCTCCAAGCACTGCGCTCACTCTTTGAGGAGCCTTCAAAACTCAAGGAGGTGGAGTAGATGGCATATGTAGCTGTATCCGGCGGCGAGGAAGCTATCGAAGAAAGCATCCGGCTTTTGGAGTATTACCAAAACAGTGCCGAGGGTGAAATTGCAGTAGAGGCCATAACCAATCAGCTCTCGCTTTTGGTTGACCGAGTGATGGGCGAGGCCGGGTTGTACTCAAGATCCTATGCTGCTCTGGCTCTCAGGCAATGCGAGGGGTCGGTGGAAGAGGCGGTGTTTTTGTTGCGCGCCTACCGATCCACACTCACCAGGAACTACTATACCCATGCGGTAGATGCCACGAACATGCGCGTTATCCGGCGTATATCTGCTGCATTCAAGGACATCAAGGGCGGGCAACTGCTAGGGCCGAGCTATGACTACACGCACCGGTTAATCAAGTTCAACGGGGCAACGCAAAGCCCGCAAGATATCCGGCAAACCTTGTTTGAGACTTTGGAGGCAGAGCAGCCTGAAGAAATAGCCTCATGTCCTCGTGTGTCTGACGAGCTGAGAAGCGAGGGCTTAATTGAGCAGGCAGCACCTGACGACCAAAGCCCTCATGACGTTACCATGCACATGCTGGAGTTTCCCACTACGAGAAGTGCTCGCCTGCAGACCCTCGCGCGGGCAGACACCGGCTTTGTTTCAGGGCTTGCTTACTCGGCGCTCCGAGGTTTTGGCCAGGTTCACCCCACTGTTGGTGAGCTGCGCTCGGGTTATGTTGAGCTGTATGTGTCCTATCTCTTGGATGAGCAGGAAAGTGTCTACCTTGGCGAGGTCCTCATCACCGAGGTTGAGGGTTTCAGCCCGGCTCACAACAAAGAACAGCTCAAGATTTCTGTAGGCTATGGCGCCGTCTTTGGCAGGTGCGAAACCAAGGCAATAGCAATGGCGGTCATCGATAACGAGCTCAACCAAGACGGCCCTTATCCAACACAGGATGAGGAATTTGTCTTGATGCATGGAGACAGCCTGGAGATGAATGGGTTCATCTCCCACCTCAAGCTGCCGCATTACGTGACTTTTCAGTCAAAACTGGATGCGGTGAGAAAAACAAGGTTGGAGGGAAACAAGAGCCATGAGTAAAAACTACAACTATGCCTTTCTTGATGAGGGCTCAAAAAGAGAGATTCGCCGCGCCACACTCAAAGCGGTTGCCATCCCGGGATACCAGGTGCCCTTTGGCTCGCGCGAGCTGCCCATTGGCAGAGGCTGGGGCACGGGCGGCATTCAGCTTACTCTTTCGCTCATAGGGCCGGGAGATGTATTGAAGGTTATTGATCAAGGCAGTGATGAAAGTGTCAATGCCGTCAATATCAAGAAATTCGTTGGGCTTTGCACTGATATTGAAACCACAACGGAGACCCCTGAGGCAACGCTGATACAGAGTCGTCATCGGATTCCCGAGATACCACTAAAAAACGGTCAGATCCTCATTTTTCAGGTTCCCCTGCCTGAGCCTCTCCGTATAGTTGAGGCTCGCGAGGAGGTAACCAAGAAGATGCATGCAGAAAAGGACTATGCTCCTTTATGGCTGCAGCTCTATGAAAGCCTCATCAGATATAAGAAGGTGACGCTCGCCTCTGAGTACCCCTGCTTGGTAGAGGGGCGCTACATGATGAACCCAAGCCCCATACCCAGATTTGATAATCCCAAGCTGCATAAGGCGGAGTGCCTGTATCTCTTTGGAGCCGGGCGCGAGAAAAAAATCTATGCCGTGCCCCCTTACACGGACGTTGTCTCGCTGGCTTTTGATGACGTTCCCTTTGAGATTGAGAGCTTTGGGGGCAAGCACTGCCGCCTTTGCGGCAGCACTGACACCTACCTTGACGAGGTCTTTGACCAGCAATCCGGAAAAAGATTCCACCAGTGCTCTGACACCTCGTATTGCAGAAAGCTGAGCAGTCAAAAAGCACAGAACCGGGAGTAGATGAGATGTACCTGAATGAAACACCAGTATTATCGATTAGGGACCTTACCGTGCGATACGGCAAAGGGTGCTCTGCTTGTAGCGGCCGTGCCGATAACAGAGATAAAAACCGCTGCATAGCTTGTGGCACTGTTTGGGCCACTGACGGCATATCCCTTGATGTGTACCCCGGTGAGGTGTTAGGCATCGTGGGAGAAAGCGGCTCAGGAAAAACGACCTTGATGCGAGCCCTGTACTTTGACTTTGTTCCCAGCTTTGGCAGTGCGGTGCTCAGAGACTATGAAGACGGACAGAAGAATATCTGGGAGGCAAGCTCTGCCGCACAGCGCATGATAAAGAACACCGTCATGGGCATGGTGTACCAGAATCCTGTTTTGGGCCTTCGTATGAACTATTCCGCTGCCTCCAATATTGCCGAGAAAATCATCGCTGCGGGCAGCAGAAACGCCGGACAGATGACAGGGCGTGCCATGGAGCTCTTGGATGCTGTGGAGATAAGCACTTCTCGTATGAGCGAGGCACCTAAGAATTTTTCCGGCGGCATGCAGCAGCGTGTGCAGATTTCCAAGGCGCTTGCCAACAATCCGGCGCTGTTATTACTTGACGAAGTGACAACAGGGCTCGATTTGTCTGTACAGGCCAAGGTGCTCGATTTGATTCGTAAGATAAAGGCCCTCTATGGCATCTCAATCCTGCTTGTGTCCCACGACCTTGCAGTCATCCGCATGCTGGCTGACAGAACCATCGTCATGCTCGACGGCGCCATCATCGAAAGCGGCCTTACCGACCAGATCCTTGAAGACCCGCAGCAAGCCTACACCCAACAGCTTGTCCATTCACTGATTTAAACCTACAAGAAACGAGAGTTACATGCTAGCTATCAAAAACGGAAGAATCATCACTCCTGATCACATCGTTGACAACAAGATCCTCCTTATAGAAGGCGAGAAGATTGTTGGTTTTACCGATGAAATCGACGGAGCAGACACGGTGGTGGACGCCCACGGACGCTTTATCATGCCGGGAATCATCGACGTGCATTCAGACAAGATAGAACAATACATACAGCCGCGCCCCACTGCTCAGCTGGATTTTGAGTTTGCCCTCAAGATATGCGAGAGAGATCTGCTAGGCGCTGGCATAACCACGATGTATCACTCAATGTCTCTCTATAAAAATGAGGATTTTGGTAAGGGTCTGCTCAGGTCCAAAAAAAACGTCCAGAAAATCGCTGAGCTGATAGCCATGATACATACCCGCTATCACCTGATCCATCATCGGCTTCACTTGCGGGTGGAAATCGACAACCTAGAAGCTTTTGACATCGTGGGCGACATGATCAATCAAAACCTCGTGCATTTGATTTCCTTTATGGACCACACGCCGGGGCAGGGGCAGTACCGGAGTCTTGAGGTATACAAGAATGCCGTTTTGAAATATAACAGCCAAGAGGCCAGGGAGCTTGGTCTTGAACGCCTCATGGAATACCACACGAACAAGGAAACCCTCTCTGTTGAGCAGCTCATGGAGCTCTCCCGGCTTGCCCGAGAAAAAGGAATTGCCGTGGCTTCTCATGATGATGACACCCTGGAGAAGCTGGCGCTCAACAAAGAGCTTGGGGTAAGCATCAGCGAGTTTCCAACCTCCTTGGAAATTGCCCAGCGCGCTAAGGAGAGCGGTTTTTCTACCGTAGTGGGGTCGGCAAACATCCTAAGAGGAGGCTCACACTCCGGCAACCTCTCTGCGGCGGAAGCCATTTTGCATGACTGTGGCGACATCATCTGCTCGGACTATTATCCGGCGGCGGTGCTCAACAGTGTGTTTTTCATGAACGAAAAGTATGGCGTTCCGCTGCCTGACATGGTCAGACGGGTTTCCCTGAACCCCGCAAAAGCCATGAAAACAGACAGCGAGTATGGCTCTATTGAGGTTGGCAAAAGAGCAGACCTGCTCATCGTTGAATTGCTTGATGGGTACCCGGTTATCACCCACGCCTTTGTGGACGGCTGCCGCTCATCGCGCATTGAATACCGGAGGTAAGAGTGACAAAAACAACAGAGATTCTGAGAATCACCAACCTGGCTAAGAGCTTTTATCTGCATAATCCGGGGCTCGTTATAGAGTCTTGCCACGATATCAACCTAACGCTTCTAGAGGGTGAGTTCATTGGTATTGTGGGGCGTTCGGGGGCAGGCAAGTCAACTATTCTCAAGTGTATAAACCGCAGTTACCTGCCCATGCGCGGAGATATCATTTACGCGAGCGAGGCTTTTGGCCCAATTAACCTGGCAGCAGCAAGCGAGCGCGAGATACTCTATCTGCGCCGCCATGAGATAGGGTATGTTTCGCAGTTTCTGAACGTCATGCCGCGCACTACAGCCAAAGAGCACGTCATGAGCGCCCTGGTTGACCAAAGCATGGATGCCGCAGGCTCAGAGGTAAAAGCCGAAGCCATGCTCAGGTACTTCCAGCTTCCTGAAAGCCTCTGGGGCATCTATCCTGCGACCTTTTCTGGTGGTGAGAGGCTTAGGCTCAATCTCGCTCATGCCATGGTAAAGGAGCCACGCTTGCTCCTGCTGGATGAGCCCACTGCCTCACTGGATAATAAAACCAAATTACTCGTCAGGGATATCCTGAAAAAACTTAAGGGCGCCAACACCTCTATGATCGGCATCTTTCATGACATTGAGTTCATGGAAGGGGTGTGCGACCAGGTGTTCAATATCAATGAAGGCAGGATTGCATCATGAAAGCTGACTTACATATCCACTCCACAACATCTGACGGCTGCGAGAGTATCGAGCAGCTGGTTGCCCTCGCGTTAAGCAAGGGGCTCGATGCCATCGCCATAACGGATCACGACACCTGCACCCATATGGCCTACATCGAGCAGCTGCCCGTCGTCCCCGGGCTTATAGTTTTGCCCGGAGTTGAGATGTCCGCTATACACTGCGAGACCAACACGCGCGTGCATATTTTGGGTTATCACATCAGTAAGCCTGAGATTATCCAACAACTCACCCGGCCTCTGCTTGAAGCCCGCAATAAGAATTCTGAGCGGCAGGCGCTCTGCCTGTTAGAGATGGGTTTTTCGCTTGACATGGATAAGCTTTCTCGCGCTGATGGAAAGTATCTCTATAAGCAACATCTCATGGACTGGCTAGTACAGACCCAGCAGGTTGAGGAGATGTTTGGCAGTTTTTACCACAACACCTTCAAGCGAGGCGGTCCTTGTGCCTTTGACATTGACTACACCGATGCCTTTGACGCAGTGCGCGCAATAAAAGAAGCGGGAGGCCTGGCTGTGCTTGCTCACCCAGGGCAGCAACAGAACTTCTGGCTTATCAATGAATTGGTTTCAGTTGGTCTTGACGGCTTGGAGTTCAACCACCACACGCATTCAGAGAATGACCATCGGGTTCTCCGCGAATACGCCGAACTATACGGCCTCTTTCTCACCGGCGGCAGTGACCACCATGGCCGCTACGAACCACAGCCCTATGTCATTGGAGATTTCTTGTCCGAGCCCTGCGGTGTTGAAGCAATTTTACTGCGCTAAAAAGCCTAGGTTTTGGCGCTAGCAGGACTACAGGTCTGAGCTATGGACAAGTGCGCAGGACAGGGGGTCAGCGCAGGACAGGGGGGTCAGTTCTCCTGTCCCGCTCAGGCTCCTCGTGGCACTCCCAGCCCGTTCAGGCTGACACCCAGCGGCAAGTATGCATGTTCACGCGGCCATCGACGAGGAACTCAACCCCTTCTTCAACAAGCAGCTCTCGCCGGAGTGCCGCGTATGACCCGCCGGTAATGGACCCATCGCTCTTGACGACCCTGTGCCAGGGGAGCTCCTCCGGGCAGGCGCTCATAGCCCAGCCCACAGTGCGGGCTCCGCTGGGGTTGCCGAGCAAAGCAGCAATCTGTCCATATGACACAACCTTGCCATACGGTATTTGCATTACCAGCTCATAGACACGATCAAAAAAATTATCTTTACCTGGATCCTTCATGGCGCAAGGATAGCACACACCAAATTGGGAATGCCCTGGAGGATAGGCTTCTGCCTCAAGTGAAGCTAAGGTTGATATAATCTAGAGCACACGATAAAAAAGGAGACTTGTGAATCCCTTATCTGTGAAAAAGACAACTATCCTGGTGGGCATAGTGTTGGGCCTTGCTTTATTAATTGGACTTTCTTTAGCGGTGTATGCCGGACGGGCACACTATATAAAAACGGTGGGAATTACGGTAACGCCGTCTCAGAACTTTGAGGCTCGCGCGGTTCAATACTATTTGCAGTATGATCCCGACTGGAGCCAGGACACCTTAGGACATTCCCAAAGTAGACTTGGGGGAGCGGGATGCCTCATAGCGTGTGTTGCCAGCGGGATGTCTGACTTAGGTGTACCGATAACGCCCAAAGAGCTTAATCAACAATTGACAGAAGTGGACGGGTTTCAGGGTGATCTTTTGATCTGGTACAAGATCAATGAGGTTTTTCCCGAGGTAGACTACACGTACAGCCGGATTTTCTCAGCAGCAACCCTGGAAAGGGATTTGAGGGCCGGCAGGCTTCCAATTGTCAATGTCAATTATTACGGAGATGGCATAACGCATTGGGTCATGATTGTGGGAGCCCAAGATGGGGAGTTTCTTATTTATGATCCAGCAAATGGGAACAAAGAGCCCATTCCACTCTCTCTCCACGGAAAGGTGTTTTCGTACAGGGTATTAGTTCCTGCTACAGCAGGATAACTGCCCCATGACACCCTAACTGACTCCTTGACGCCCTGACGAACCGACCCCTCACAAGCGCGGGGAATATTTGTAGTGGGTTTTTTTAAGAAAAAACAATAATTTATGTTTGCCCTGCCTCTTTCATTAATGTATGGCAATTTACCTCTTTTTGTGAAGAGTGTGGCGCAAAAAAGGGGGGACGATCCTTGAGGGCTTTGTACATAGCGCTTGGAAGCACGCTCTTATTGGCTAGTACTGTAGTCTTAGCCTTGGGGTTTTCGCCGAGCTCAAATACCAAGCCTGTCTTGACGGACGACTATCGCGCACCCGTCATCTACTGCCCCGTTGCTTCTCAACAGCAGGTTGCAAACGCGCCGGGCTGTGAAATTGATTACTCTAACGTCGCCAGCGGTTACGTGATGGTCAAATACACGGGGTGCTATGAATATGCATTTGTGATAGTACTTCAAAACGACACTGAGAGCATCTTTAGGATTCTTTGGTCAGAAAACTACACAACGCTTCCCCTTTCGGGCGGTAGCGGCTTGTACGTTGTCAGTTTTCATGAGCCCGTAGTGTCGGCGGGTGCCAATGTCCATCGCAAGGTGCTGCAGACAGAGTTTTTCGTCGAATTAGACGAGTGTCTGCCGTATCTTTATCCCAATCAGATGGTCTGGTTTACCGAGGACACCGCTGCTATCCAATTTGGAGGTCATCTGCTAGACCCTGCGATGACTGACTTAGAGGTAATTGAGGCGGTGTACCGGTATACGGCTGAGACAATCTCAGTGAATTACGAGCTCGAAAGACAGGTGTACTGCGGCAACATCTCTGAGCGAATGGTGCTTGATGTGGATGAGATTTATTCTGAGAGGTCTGGCGTGTGTCTCGATTATGCGGTGCTGATGGTTGCCCTGCTGCGCTCTCAACAGATTCCCACAAAACTGGTGGTCGGCTACGCCAATTCTGCCTGGCACTCCTGGGTGTCTGTTTATACCGCCGAGGAGGGATGGGTTGTTTACGATCCAACCTTTGCCTCGGACAATACACTCAACAGTTCGCTGAACATCCTCTATAGGTACCTCGCCGGTGAATCCGCCATCAGCTATGAAGAGGTGCTTGTTTATTAAAGTGAGTCACGGGGACGAGGAAGGTGAGGACAAAAGGGGACGGTTCATCTGTCCCGCCCACGTGACACCCAAGATAGCTTAAAGCTCTACATCATCGCAGTTAAAAAGGTACATGGCAATTCCACCTGCTACAGCTGCGTTGAGACTCTCGGCGCTACTTGCCATCTTGATTCGGAAAACATAGTCACAAAGTTCCAGGCTTTGGGGAGATAATCCACTCCCTTCATTTCCAATGAGCAGAGCAATCTTTTCTTTTCTCACTATTTCCTCTGTGCCAGCCACGTCAGTTCCAACAACAAAAAAGCCTTTGTCTTTCAGCTCCTGTATCTGTAGCTGCAGCGCTTCTGTGGTTTCGCAACTGAGTACCGGTATACAAAAGACAGACCCCATTGATGCCCTAATCACCTTGGGCGAGAAGGGATGCGCACAACACTCATCCAGAAAAACCGCGTCATAGCCAAGACAATGTGCACTACGAATGAGGGCGCCAACATTCTTAGGATCTTGGACTCCCTCAAGGATTACCGCTCTGCTGAGCTTGGAGACATCCACGCTAGAAGCCGGTAACTCAAAAACACCCAATATACCCTGACTGGTCTTGAGTTCAGAAACTGACAAAAACAGATTATCGGAAAGCACCGTAAGCTTCTGCGCATCATTGCCATTGATTAAGTGATAGAACGGAGCACGGGAATGCTCCGGTGCTCGATTATCAGACTCAGATATCTGCCTAATACTTTCCTTGTAGTAGCCTTCACTCATAACAACATGCAGCAGTTTGTGAGCAGAAAGCGCCATGAGAAAGGTTTTTTCGCCTTCTGCAAGGAAGCAATTATCGCGCTTGCGATATTTAGCGCCTTGATATGACTTAATTCTCTTGTATAAGTCGTTGTGTTTACTGCGGATGACTTCTCGTTTTTCCATAGCAAAACTATACCTTATTTGAGTCGCCCAAACCAAATTAACCCAGTTCGTTTTGCTTATACATTTCCCGAGTCTCAATGAGTGTTATGAAGCGATGGAATGCATTACAATCTGCTTAGGAAGATTGCAACTGCTTGGAGGTGCGTAATCATGGAGTTGATTGAGGCTATCAGGGCACGTCATTCAGTGCGAAGCTATCTTGATAAATCGATTGAGCCCAAAAAAGCTGAAGCGCTGCAACGTGCTGTTGACGAGTTCAACGAGCAATCTGGTTTAAGCATTCAACTGTGCCTTGACGACCCAGCGGCGTTTAGCAACTTACTTGCACACTACGGAAACTTCAGGAATGTGACAAACTACATTGCGCTCGTTGGCCCTAAGGGCAGCGAGTTTGAGGAGAAATGCGGGTATTATGGGCAGAAACTGGTCCTGCTGGCTCAAACACTTGGGCTTAATACCTGTTGGGTAGGCATGTCGTACAGCAAAAAGAAGAATGTGATTGTGGTCAAAGAAAACCAGAAGCTTCATCTGGTGATATCGCTTGGCTACGGCAAAGACCAAGGAAGGGCCAGCGGCTCAAAACCCATGAGCGCTCTTTGCAAGAACGAGAGCGCTGACCCGTTGCCCGAGTGGTTTACAGCGGCAATGGAGGCTGCCCTGCTTGCTCCCACCGCAATCAACCATCAGAAGTTTTTGATGACCCTACAACAGAACAACCAGGTCAAGGCCCAAGCGCTACGTGGTTCATACTCCATCGTGGACCTGGGCATAGTAAAGTGTAATTTTGAAATCGGCGCCGAGGCAGCAGGAGCAGTCCTAGGGCGTGAC
Source organism: Coriobacteriia bacterium (assembly GCA_009784425.1). GTDB lineage: Bacteria > Actinomycetota > Coriobacteriia > Coriobacteriales > UBA8131 > WQXH01. The sequence goes on from WRBR01000028.1 coordinate 23,153, forward strand.
TGGTTCTGGGCGTAG
>WRBR01000029.1 GCA_009784425.1 Coriobacteriia bacterium
ACCGACTGGATTTGGGTATATCGGTTTTGCGCATCCCAATACTGCCAGATCATATAGCCGGCAATAGCCAGCGCCATCACCAGCAGCGCTGAGCCAAATATCAGCAACAACCGTGAAAGAAGACCTCCCTTTGGGGTGGCCTCGTCAGTTTCTTCTTCAATGCTCATAGTTACTACTTTTTCTTCATTTCTTTAATGAATCCCCAGGCAACCATTGCAAGAATTGCAAAGATGATAGTGCCGATGGCTATCCAGAATGCGAAATCAGGAATCACAAAACCAAATGTGTCAAAAAGCCAAGTATTTATCCAATTAAAAGTTGAGTTGGTTGTCTCAGTTGTCTCTTCTTCCATGAACGCCTCTCAAGTTTAGACACAGGCTTTCGCCCCGGTGCTTACTAGGAGATTTTAACACAAGCCTCAATTGCATGGGAGCATGTGTCACAGGGACGTTAAAACCTTGCGGACAAAAGAGAGTGTGGAACAGGCAACCCTCCCTGTTCCACACTTTGTCCTACCCCACCTTAGATGTTGAATTCACTGAGCTATGCTACGCTCTTCTCTTCTTTGACTGCCTGCTCTTTGGCTCTCCTTATGCGTGATGCTACGATCCAGAGAATGGTCTGAACTACGAGGATGGCCAGGAAGGCAATTGTCCATTGATCGATGAGTACCATCTTGAGGGTCATATCCTCAACGAGGATGAAGAGGATGATGGCTGCTACTGCCAGCACGGCGGCGATGATGCGCAGAGCCCTGCTTGCCTTTTTGTGCACGACCCTTTTTTCCGTGCCTTCTTGTCTTTGCGTTCTGCGGGCAGTTCTTTCGTCACGCTTTTCTGCCTGGCGTCCTCTGATGCAGGCCACGAGCATGAAGACTGCAAGCAGTGCGCCTACTGCCATCATGATCAGGTTGAGCAGGGCCCAGGCGCCGTAGCCGATGGCCGCCAGCGGAATCTGGTCGTCGTTCACGGTTGCGGTTGGTACGTCTTCGCCAAAGATTTCAGCGATGATCTGCTCAAAAGTTGTGACGGGTTCGGGTTCGGGGACTACTGTCTCCGGCACTACCGTCAGAGCAACTATCGGAGCTACTCCTTCGTCCGTGCCTGCCGCAGGTGCATCCGGCTCGTCTGAGACTACCTCAGGATCAGGGTCAACAATCGGATCAGGATCTGGATCCGTTGTAGGACCTGTCCCCGGATCAGGGTCGGTTATTTGTGGGCCTGGCCCTGGTCCGGGTTCGGGATCTGGGTCTTGATCCGGGTCCTCGGGAATGACGATTTGCGGAGGAATCTCTGCGAAGTTTGCAAAGTAAGTTGCTTCAACATTGAGTCCGTTAACCCTTTCAGGCTTGAAGAGCTCGTCGGTTGAAACCACATCACCGGCTGCGTTGGTCCAGTTGACAAAGGTGAAGTCTTCGTCTGCCGTGGCGGTTGAGCCCAAGGCCACACCGGTGACAGGGGCGAGAGTCTCGCTGCTTAAGGAAACCGCGCCGCCCGTACCTGCCTCATAGCTGATGACGATGCCGTCGCTTTCAGCCCAGATGGCAAACAGGGTCATGTTTCTTGCCATGCCATAAACAAAGCTGGCTCCGTCGAGATAGAGGGCTCTGCTGGACTTAAAGTAGGTGCTCCATCCAACAAAGCTGTAGCCTGCGCGGGTAAAGCTGTTGTCTGCAAGAGTAACGAACTCACCAAAGGTGACGGTTGTGGAGCTCATGGAGCCCGTGCCACCGTTGGGAATATAGCGTATCTGATAGACTGCCGGCTCCCACTGAGCAACAAAGCTTATTGTGCAGTTGCTGAGTCCTTGCGGAACTACGCCTGTGGGATCAACACCCTCTGCGGAGACCCATCCGGTGAAGACCCACCCTGCGCGGCAGTTAACGCTTGTGTCGTTGCCGCTTGCGTTGCTGGCAAATGCGGGTATGGCATCGCCCGGTTGCAGGCCTTCGTAGGTTTCATCGGCTGCGTCCCAAGCGCCCTGGAGGCCCGGCTCGTAGACTACGGTGTACTTGTCTTTGACGGTGAGGGCTCCCGGAAGGATGTTGATCAGGTAGTTGCTGGTCACATCAACGTTCTTTTCATTGCGAATGATAACCTGCTTTTTGTCCTTTATCGAGGAGTTGCTGGTTCCCGGATCTGTTTGGCTCCCGCCAAATACCACCTTGGAATCATCGAGTCTTTGTCCGGGGGCCAGGCCATTGGGGCTGCTTGAAGCCAGGATGAGCTCGCTTGCCACCAGTTCCTTGCCGTCAAAGATCTTTGTCTCATCAGCAGGCTTAACGGTGATTTCCCTCGGCACTATCTCCAGGCTTATGGTTCCTGAGGCCGTGGTGTAATTGAGGGCAGAGGCTCTCACGGGCAGCGTGTAGGTGCCCACCTCGGAGTAGCTCAGCTTGGGCGCGGCGGTGGTCCACACTCTTTCTTGCGCGTCCCAATACTCAATCTTTATGGCAACACCGCTGATGGTGTTAGTGCTTGCGGGCGTTGGAAGGGCGTGCTCTCTTCCGTCGTACACCACCACGTCATGCTTTGCCGTGAGCACCAAAACATCACGATTGGAGTTGTCGATGTTTTGTCCGTTAGGCTGGTTGCCCTTAATGGTAAGGTCGCCAGGCAGACCATTCGGTGCGTCAAAGACAAAGACTCGGTGTGCGCCGTTTGCGCTTGTCCAGCTCGCGGTCTTGTTTGCTTGCGTGGTCACCCCCGTGCCGCTGACAGTTATCAGTGTAACCGGGTGCTGGTTGCTGATTGAATACGTGAAGAGATAAATTTTGCCCTCATTGGGGTTGTACACTATAAAGGAAAGTGAGTTGTGGCCGTTGATGCTGATTAAGCTGCCGACTACGTCAGCACCATTCACGTCTATTATCCCACTTTTGATGAGGGTGTCCCACTGTGCCTGGGTCCAGCCATCGCTGTTTTGTGGCAGCCCCAGAGGCAGGTCAAATGATGCCGGCGCAATGTCGATGGGCTCAATTCCCAAAAGGGCAAGCGCGGGAACCACGGGCTCCTCTTCCTCTACAGCCTCACCCTCTAGCTGTAGTTCTTCTGATTCTTCAGTTGTAAGGTTTTGGATTTCTGGCTCTGAATATCGAGCGAAGATGTCGGTGTCTTGCGTAACTGCTTGATTGATGTCGAATGCTCCACCCAGGGCATCGCACCATTCAATGAAGTCTTGATCTTCGAGTTCCGGAGGGTCTGGAACGAGCCTTTGTTCAATGGCTAAGCCTTTTTCAACGGTAATCGTTTGATAAAGATCGCCGGCTACCCAAAAGTTCACCGTGCACACGCTGATGGCTTCGTCACCTCCGCTCAGTTTCTCATCGCCTTCATTGCCGTTCTCTTGAGCAGGTTGCTCTATCAGCATAAGGCTGGAGTCAATCTGCTCCTCTTCCCCGTTGCCCAACGCAAGCGTTGGCATAAGGCCTACCACGAGGAACACCGCCAGCAAGAGAGTTAGTACCCTCAGTGCCATGCTGCGGCGATTGGCCGTTGTGTTTGATTTCTCTTTCATGATCCTCACCCCTTACTGCTTTACTCATTAGCTTCTTTGCCTGGCGCTTTTTCTTGCGCCCCCTACTTGTTGCTTCGAGTCCACCCACTGGATCTCTTACCCGTTGTGCCTATCCCACATAGGCCGTTCTCTCTTACCCTTGTGCAGGTTTTCTCTTTTCAGCTCGCTGCACCCGAGCATTTGTCCATAGCAGCGTTATACTCCTGTGGCTTGCAGAGCGATAGTCTAATTTGCGTCCTTTTAGCAATTTAAACAGCACTTGACAATTTGCACATTGTGTGATATGCCAAGCGTCATTCTTGTGCTTTTCGGGCCAAAAGTTGTTGCTTTTGGGTGCTTTTTTAATGTGGGGAATGTGTGTTGAGGCCCGTTTTTAGAGGGGCGAATTGTGTAGATTGTGTGTGGAAACGCCGTTTTTAGTTGCTGGTTTTTTTAGCAGAGATTAGCGCCTGCTGCCTTGATTGCCTCTGCCAACTCGGCGTCTTGCGCGGCCAGTCTTATATTGGTAGAGAGCCAGTCAGCTATGGTTCCGCAGTCAAAGCCCTCGCCCTGGCCAACCTCTACTGCATACATGTCCTCGGTTTTGAGCAGCTCTACCATTGCGTCAGTCAGCTGAATCTCTCCACCGGCTCCCGGAGCGGTGTGAGCAAGTATCTGCATTATCGCCGGCGTAAGCAGGTAGCGACCAAAGATAGCCAGATTGCTGGGTGCTTCTTCTTGGGTCGGCTTTTCTACCAGGGCACGTATCTGCCAGATGGCCGTGCCCTCTTCTTGTGACCCCTCGGTGAGCTCGGCGTCGATGATGCCAAAGCGCGAGACCTCTTCCCTCGGCACACTCATAACCGCTATCACACTGGCGTTGCCTCGTGCCTTGGATACCGCGCGCATCCGCTTGAGCAGATTGCCCTCCGGCACCAACACATCACCCAGCAGTACATAAAAGCCTTCGTCGTTGGCACTCACAAAACTCGCAGCGCAGTGTACGGCATGACCAAGGCCGAGCGCCTCGGGCTGTTCTGCAAAAGAAACCGGCAGGCTTCCCGCATGGAGCACGCTCTCAGCCAGGCTGCTTTTGCCCTTTTCTTCCAGGCTGCTCACCAGTGCCGGGTCAGGAGAAAAGTGTTGGGCAATCTCTGGCTTGTCGTCATTGCAAATAATAACGACCTCGCTGGCATTGGCTGCCAATGCCTCCTCAACCACATACTGAATGGCCGGCTTGTCCAACACCGGCAACATCTCCTTAGGCACTGCCTTGCTGGCCGGCAAAAAGCGCGTTCCCTTGCCTGCTGCTGGAATGATAGCTCTCATGCGTGCCTCTTTTCTAATTTAACGAACCCGGTTAATCTGGGCGAGCAGATTGGCTTGAAAATCATGGTTCGTCCCGACAGGAGCGTATTTTAATACGTGACTGAGGGGCGGTTTCAGATTTGAAAGCCAAAATGCCGTCCAGATTAAGCGGGTTCTTCGGGTTCGTAGGTGGCTGTCTCCACCAGCCATGCATTTGCCTTGCTTCTCATGGCTGCTTCTTTCAGCATATACATGCGTCCGGATTGCTCAAACTCAAAGCGCGCACGCTCTTCATCTCCGGGAGCCATTTTTCTGAGCGCCTCGGTGATATCTTCTTCGGTGAGAACTAACTTGAGGTGCCGCGCTAGGGCGTCCAGGGAATATCCCTGGCGCAGGGCTTGGCGCACCTGCATCATAAGCATCATGTTGAATTGCTGCGTATCCACGCCCATGTCTTGCATGTACTGCTCAAGGCTTATGCCATTTTTTCTCAGCTGGTCTTTGAAGCCGGCAAGCATGTCAACCCGCGCAGAATCATAGATCTCGTCGTTTATGGTTCCTTCAAAACGCTCAGCAAGCGCAGATGCGGCGGCAAAGGTCTCCATGTTCTTTTGTTCTTGTTCCTTGTAGAGCAAGCCTTCTGCGCGCAGCATCTCGCGCAGGCCGTCTACGTCTCTTGCCTCGGGCATCTTCTCTTTAACCCAGGCATCGGTGATGGCGGGAATCACGCTTTTTTCAATTTGCAGCAGGTCTATGGTGGTAGTAACCGTGCGCGTCTCCGTAGGCTTGCCTTCTGAGCTGTAAGCCACCGGCAGCTCAAAGTCAAAGGTTCTGCTGTCTCCGGGCCTCATGCCCATGAGCGCCTCGTCAAAGCCCTCGGGCAAAAATCTCTTGCCGGTCTGATGATAGCGGCGCTCGGCTGTGAGCTTTTCAACGGGCTCGTTGTTGTCCTTGAAGTTGGTCTTAATGGCAAACACCATCTCTGTGCCGTCTTCTACCTCGGCATCCTCGTCAGGCACAATCTCGGCGTTTTGCCGGGCAACATTGAGGATCTGCTGGTCTATCTCTTCTTCGGTTATCGTGACTTCTGAAACCTTTATAGTAACGGGGTCATAGGACGAGAGCTTAAAGTGGGGCTTGGGAGTCACCACGGCCACAAAAGTGAAGTCCCTGCCAAGAACAACCTGACCCGATGAACTGAGCTCCGGCTCCATAGCAGGCTCGATATTCCTTTGCATGATGGCGTGGGGTGCGGCCGCATTCATAGAATACTGACTGGCAAAGGCATAGTACTGGGCCTCGCCTACCGTCTCAATGACAAGGGGGATCATGTCTTCCTTGTCCACCCCTTCCAGATCCATCTTGTTTTGCAAGGCCAACATGTATGCGGCGCTCTTTAATACATCGCGCATCGTTTGAGCGGGAACAGTGACGATGAGTTGGATCTTGCCGCCCTCCAGCTCCTTTTGCTCTATCTTAAAATGATACTCAGTGGGTTTATTGTTGGTCATGATGTCTTCTTTCTTTGCGGCTTGCGTCTGCGCAAACACTCTGTAGTTATGCAAAAAAGAATGATAACATAGCCCCTATGGATGAGAGCGCTTTTATAACGATAGATGCCGAGCAGGTTGCCGCCCTGGTTGAGGAACATCTTCCTTTGTTGGCTTGCACGCTTCGGCCGGATTATCGTGCTGCCTTGGAGGCCGCCCTGCTGAGCGAGACAAACGAGCGCGGACGCGCAGCACTCGAGCAGCTCATCACCAATGCGCATATTGCTGAGTCTGAGTCCCTGCCTCTTTGCCAAGACACCGGTTACGTGTGGGTCTGCCTTGAAGTGAGCGGCGCGGTGTATGTTGCCGCCGATGTTTTCAGCGGCGTAGATGCTGCTGTTGCCCGCGCCTCTGAGGCAGGCGGCCTGCGCATGAGCCTGGTGCACGATGCTCTCGTGAACCGCACCAACACAGGCACTAATTCCCCAGCTTTCTGCGAAGTGGTACAGAGGGGTGTGGTACAGAGGGACGGGGTTGGTGTACCACTTTTTGCCTCAAAAAGTGGTACACCAACCCCGTCCCTCTGTACCACACCAGCCCCGTCCCTCTGTACCAAACCAACCCCGTCCCTCTGTGCCACACACTCAGCAACCCTGCATGTCATGCTTAAGGGTGGAGGCTCGGACAACGCTTCAGCGCAGACCATGCTGCCGCCGAGTGCCGGCGTTGAGGGCGTCTTGGACTTTGTTGCTCAGGCAGTTGCCAACAAGGGCGCCAACGCCTGTCCACCTTTAGTGTTAGGTGTGGGTGTAGGGAGGAGCTTTGACTCAGTAGCCAGCCTTGCCAAGCACGCTCTGCTCAGGCCTGTTGGCTCAGTTCATCCCAACGAGGAGATTGCTGCTCTTGAGACGGAACTCCTTACTCGCATCAACGCACTGGGAATTGGTCCGGGAGGCCTGGGAGGCTCCACCACTGCGCTCGCAGTACACATAGAGAGCGCCCCTAGTCATATTGCCTCGCTACCCGTTGCCGTGAACATCGGCTGCACCGCACTGAGGTCTATATCGCTTAATCTGAGCGAATAGTTTGCCAGGATATTAATGTGTGGTACAGAGGGACGGGGTTGGTGTACCAGATTGGAACAGGGGGACGGGGTTAGTGTTCCAATTTGACCAAGGTCAAATTGGAACACTAACCCCGTCCCCCTGTTCCAATCTGGTACACCAACCCCGTCCCTCCTGTACCAAACCAACCCCGTCCCTCTGTACCACGCCGCGAGAAGTGAAGAGGTCGATGCCGCGTATGGCCTGTCTTGAGTCCTGCAACATTTGGGCTTAACCCAAATGCGCAGGACTACAGAAGTGCTACTTAAAGGTGATGTTCACATCGCCGCTGGTGGTGTCGATTTCTATGTGGCCTCCGCCGGCGCTGCCCAAGACAGAGCTGGTGCCCGGGCCGTTGAAGTTGCCGTCGATGCGCTGTCCGTCGACCCTGATGCTACCGCTGAGCTTTCTGATGTCAAAGCTGTAGTCATCTTTGTTTCCGGCAAGGACGAAGTTTGAATCGCCCGAGAGTGCGCGCAGCTGCAGCAGCCTGGTGATCTCTCCTTCAAAATCCACATCTCCAGAAGTCATGTTGAGGGTCAGAGTCTCCAGCTTAGCTCCGCTGTAGGTGAGATCGCCGCTCATCATGTTAAAGGTGGCGTGAGAGGCAACCACATTGCTGAGGCGCACATCGCCGGAGGCAACGTTGAAGGTCAGGGTGCCCAGGTCAAGGTCTGAAAGCCTGGTGTTTCCAGAGGCAGTGTTGCAGTCAAGTGTCTTGATTTTTGTCTGGTTGCCGTTGAACACCGTGTTACCGCTTGCCGTGCTGAGACTGACCGTATTAAGGGAGGCATCGCGCGGCACATAGACCTTGAGCTTGGCGCCCGCGTCAAAGATTGCCCAATCTGACCAGTTCCATCCAAAGATATTGATGCGCCAGTTTTCGTTTTTCTCAACAACAATGAGGGTGCCGTTTCGCACCTCAACCTTGGGGTCACGCGTTCCTACATAGGTGAATTCGTAACCATAGTTATCAGCCACAACAATCTCAACATCCGCCTCGTAGAGCTTGATGTCTATGTTCTCAAAGGTAGCGGTGTCTCTGTCAGCCAGCTGAATGCGCTCGCTCGTGCCAAAGTGCAGGCCCTGGCGATCGTACCAGGCGCTCCCGGTGGCACCGAGGGCAAAGGCTACCGTAGTAAGAACAACGCCTAAGACAAAAAGGAAACCGATTACAATCCACAAGATTTTTATACCGCGGCTCATTTTTGGCCTCCTTTCCGTCCCAGAATCTTGGCAAAGATCCAGGTGATGCCCTTAATGGTGAGCTGGCCTAGTTTGATGACTCCTATGCCCAACGCCAAGCCGAGCGAAAGGCTGATGAGTGAAACACCCAGTATTGCAATGGCCTCGAGCGGTGCAGCAAAGAGCCCCACTACGCCTATGCCGGCGGCGACTATTCCTGCTATCACCATTGCCAAGGCTGCCACTAACAGTGAGAAGTACACGCTAAAAATCGCTACGAGCAGAGAGAAGACTACTGAAATCAAGGCAATGGCAAGAGGCACGGCGATTGGGCTGGCCAAAACAGCGATAATCACTATCCACATGGTTTTGACGCTGCTGCTTTTCTTTGGGGTCTCTCCTTGGCCGCTCATGTCTTTCATGGCGTATTCGCTGATTATTGTTGAAGCCACCTGTGCCGGAGTGCCGAGTCTATTGATAAGCTCTGCTTCTCCGCCGGGGCCAGCCTCGCTAAAGTACTCCTCGTAATAGCTCAGAGCCTCATCGATTTCTTGTTGCGGAAGCTGCTTCAAGCGCTTGCGCAAATCATATAAGTATTCTGCGGCTGTCATGATTGTTCTCCTTCAATGTCTTGACCCGCCTTGGCGGCTGCGTCCTCCTTGGCGCTTTTTTCTGCCTCAATGCTTTGACCCTCTTCAAGATCCTCTTCAGCCGGCACAACTAAAAGCAGGTAGTCAACTGCCGCCTTGAAGTGCTGCCAATTGTTTTGCAGGTACTCCAGGTGCTCTCGCCCTTTAATGGTTATCTGGTAGTAACGACGGTTACGTCCGCTGTGGGCAACGTCATAGGTTATGAGCATCTCCTCTGACTGCAGCCGCCGCAAAACCGGATACAGCGTGGATTCAGAGACCTCAATGATGTTTCTGATTTCCTGGGTGAGTTGATACCCGTAGGTATCTCCTTTTTTGATGACTGCTAAGACGCAGGCATCCAATAGTGCTGAGCCCAGTTGAAACATGTTCACCTCCTATACTTTGTGGTCTAGTATCGTGTCTGGTGCTATATTATATGAGATATAATATTGTGTCAGGAAAAACTTTTCCTCTCTTTGCAAGTTCAGTCAACTGGTACAATCGGCAAGTGAGAATCAATGAGATTGGAGTACCTCAATGAACATTCAGGTGTATGGCAGCGCTTCTAAGGCTGGCGTGGCGGTGGCGCAGGTGTTTGCAGCACAGATCATCAGGGACCCCTTTAGTGTATTGGGCTTGGCAACCGGGTCAACTCCCCTGCCTACCTATGAGGCTATGGTTGAACTGTATAAGGCCGGCATCGTAGACTTCAGTACCGTGCGCACCTTCAATCTTGACGAATATGTGGGCATCAGCCGCGAGCACGAGCAGAGCTACTACTCCTTTATGTTTGAGCATCTCTTCTCTCAGATAAACATAGACCCTGCCCATGTGCAGGTGCCTAATCCTGTTTCTGAAAACCTGGATGAAGACTGCATTGCCTATGATGCGGCCATTGATGATGCCGGCGGCATTGATTTGCAGTTACTGGGGATTGGCCACAACGGCCACATCGCCTTTAACGAGCCGGGCGACCTGTTTACCTATGGCACGCATATTGTTGAGCTTTCCAAAAGCACCATTGAGGCAAACAAGCGCTTCTTTGCAAGCGCCGATGAGGTGCCCAAGAAGGCCATGACTATGGGCATCGGCACCATCATGAAGGCGCGCGAGATTGTGCTGGTTGCCTCGGGCAAAGACAAGGCGCAGGCGGTTGCTACTATGATTTTGGGCGAGATTGACCCTCTGTGCCCCGCCTCTGCGCTGCTGTTGCACCCTCAAGTAACCGTGTTTCTTGACGCGGATGCCGCTTCGTTGTTGCATTAGGGTACGCACTTGTATACAATTTGAGGGTTCGCTTTTCGCTTCCGTTTAGCCCCGTGAAGCAAAGAATGCAAACTAGAGCCTGGGTACTTGAAGTATCTGTCGTCCAGCAGCTGCTTTTTTATGTACAGGAAACCCTGTTTCCCGGGCGTACGATATTAACTATGGAGGAATTGTGGGAACGTATTACGCAAAACCCGGCGAGGTAGAGCGCGAGTGGTTGCTGATTGATGCCGAGGATCAAGTCCTTGGAAGACTGGCAACCCGTGCAGCGCACATCCTCAAGGGCAAACATAAGCCACAGTACACGCCGCACGTAGATGTGGGTGATTTTGTGGTGGTTATCAATGCAGACAAGATTCGCCTCACCGGAAACAAGGCCGCGCAGAAGTCGTACTTTCGACACAGCGGCTACCCTGGCGGACTCAAGGAAGAGAGCTTTGAGCGCGCTATGGAGCGTCATCCGGAGCGGGTCATTGAGCGTGCCGTCAAGGGCATGCTTCCTAAAAACACTCTGGGTCGCGCCCAGGGAAAAAAGCTTAAAGTCTATGCCGGCTCCGAGCATCCGCATGAGGCTCAAAAACCGCGCAAGATAGAATTGGAGGCTTAATTCATGGCCACTAATGATGCAATCTATACCGGCACCGGCAGGCGTAAAAACGCTATCATGCGCGTGCGCCTCGTGCCCGGATCCGGCAAGGTCACGGTCAACGGCCGCGACGGCAAGGAGTATTTTGGCCGCGACGCTCTTTTAGAGTACGCCATTACACCTTTTAAGATTACCGACACCGTAGACCACTTTGACGTGATAGCTCTTGCCACCGGCGGAGGCACCTCGGGCCAGGCGGGAGCCTTGCGCCACGGAATCTCCCGAGCTCTGCTCGAGGCTGGCGACTATCGTGAAGAGTTGAAGAAGGCGGGCTATTTAACCCGCGACCCCAGAATGGTGGAGCGCAAGAAATACGGCCTCAAGAAGGCCCGTAAGCGTCCGCAGTTCTCCAAGCGTTAATCGTTGGGCAGACAGGGGACTAACTCCCCATATCTTACAGAGGAGGAACTATGTCAGAGCAACAAGCGGGATGGTACCCAGATCCAGCAGGCGATGCCACTAAGCTGCGTTACTGGGATGGCACAAATTGGACCAATGACTTCAACAGTGTTCAGGCTCCGCCAACAACCGTGCAAGAGGTTCAGCCGGTACAGCCGGTTCAGGCAACCGTACAACCGGTTCAGCCGCCGCAGCCGGTTCAAGCAACCGTGCAGCCGGTTCAGCCCCCGGCAGTTGGTTCAGGGTCTGGCTACAACTACTCCCAAATGCCGGCCAGCCCGGGGTACGTGCAGCCCCCAGCTTCAGCAACCAATGGGTTGGCTGTTGCCTCACTTATCTGCGGTATAGCCGGGTTCTGCTCCGGAGGCCTCTTATCAATCGTTGCAATCATCCTTGGCGTACTGGCAAGGAAGAAGCCTGAGCAACAAGGACTGGCTCTCGCGGGAATAATTTTGGGTATAGCTGCTCTTGTTCTTTACATTTTGACTTACATTGGTATAGGACTTTTGGGCTGGGCTGCTTATTCCTGGTAATTGTGTGATTGCCTGCACAACACTACTAAAGCCGAGGTTCATCCCTCGGCTTTTTTATACGCAGCAAGGCAACTACTCCACGTAGATGCGCTCGAGCCTCAGGCCAAACATGCAGGCAATCTCGTAGTTGATGGTGCCTATCTGCGCTGCCATGTCATCCATTGTGATTTCTTGGCTTCCGCTTTTGCCTATCACGATTACCTCGTCGCCGTATTCCACGGGCTTGCGCTCTGCCGAAAGCTGCGCGTTGCGCACGCTGGAGATGTTTGCCTTTCTGCTGGCCTCAAACATGCACATATCCATACAGATGGTGCCCACCTGCGGATAGCGATGCCCGTCCACCAGCACGTCCATCTTGTTGGAGAGCAGGCGTGAGAGGCCGTCGCCATAACCCAGAGGGATAGTAGCAATGTTTATTCCGCCGGGCGAGCGATAGGTAAAGCCGTAGCTCACCCCTTCTCCCAGCCCTACCTGCTTGAGGGCGTTGATGCGCGCGTGAACGCTCATGGCCGGCTCCAGGCGCACGAGCTCACGGGTCAGGTTTGACGGATGCAGGCCGTAGACCGATATGCCCAGGCGCACCATGTGGTAGTGCGAGCGCTTGAACCTGATGGCGGCAGCTGAGTTTGCGGCGTGGATAATGCCGGGGTCCATGCCCATAAATCTGATGATCTCCAGCGCTTGCTCAAAGCGATCTATCTGCTGCTTAAAAGCGTAACCGTCTGCCGTGTCGGCAGTGGCAAAATGGGTGAAGGTGCCCTGCAGTTCTAGCCCCTCATGAAAGCTTACGGTGCGCAAAAAGTCACCTGCATCGGAATAGTGCACGCCCACGCGATTCATGCCGGTGTCCACTTTGAGGTGGAATGGGGCAATGACTCCTGCCGCCGCGGCTGCCTCTCCCAGAGCCAGGGCAAACTCAACCGTGTGCACGGCTGGAACCATGTCATAGTAAAGAATGGCTTCAATGGTGGTGACCGGCGGCTCCGAAAGAATGATGATGGGAGCCTTAATACCGGCCTGCCTAAGCTTGATGCCCTCGGTAACACAGGCCACGCCGATGTATTTGCTGCCGGCGCTGAGAGCCACTTTTGCCACTTCTGCCGCCCCGTGACCGTAGCCGTCTGCCTTGACCACCGTGAGGATCATCGTGTCCGGGCCAATGTGCTTGCGCAGGGTTTTGAGATTAGTGCGAATGGCTTCTCTGTTTATCTCAGTCCAAGCCCAGCGTCTCTCAAAAGGGAGCAGTGTTTCAGCAAAGTCTCTGTGCATCTGTTTATTCATCCTCTTCATCTTGCTTGTTTATTATTTCGCTCACGCCCAGGTCATCCAGCAAGGAGCGCAGTTCCTTGAACTGGCGTGCCAGCTCTTCCATAGGGCTGAGTGCCAGGTTTTTGCGCGGTGAGCTTTGGGCTTTGATTGCCACGGCCGAGGCCACGGCCATCTGATGCGTGTGTGAGAGCGATATTTGAATCTCTTTGATGTTTTGCTGCTCGGCAAGGGCGGCTGCGTTTCCGTGTAACAGCACGGTGGGCTTGCCTTTGTCATCATGGGTTACCTCAACGTCTTGGTAATTGACTCCGGCAAAGCCGCAGCCTAGTGCCTTGAGTACCGCCTCGCGCGCTGCGAAGAAGCTTGCGTAGTGCACAGCAGGCCTGGCCTTGCTCCAGGCGTACTCACGCTCGCCGCTGGTAAAGACCCGCTTGGTGATGCGGGGCGTGCGCTGTATGGCGCGCTCCATCCTCTCTATCTCTACGAGGTCAACGCCCACTCCAACGAGAGAATCGTTTACCGTGGGCGTGTGTGCGCCGGTTTCTTTATCTGTTTGCGTGTTGGCAGGAGAAGATGCGGCGCTTACATCCTGCTCGCGTGCAGCTTGTCTTTGCACGGCCTTGAGCAGTTCTTCGTTTTTCTTAGAGAGTCTTGCCACTTGGTTTTTCCTTGCTGCGTCTCAGTTTCATTAACGCCTCTCATTTTACCTTTTAGGGAGGTCTTCGTCTTGCTCGGGAGCTCTCTCTTCAAGATCGCCTGGGCTCAGGCTGTGATTGAGGCTTGTGTGCCGGGGTTCCTTGAGTCGCCTTTCTCTGGGCTCGCCTGAAAAGGTCTTGGTGCGGTGAATCAATATGGCTCCCGTGGCAAAGGGCATCCAGAACACAAAGCCGCGATACGAGAGGGTCACTGCCGTTGCCACGGCCACGGGCACGCCATAGGCTGCCAGCAGAGTAACCGTGATGACCTCCATCACGCCAATGCCCTGCGGGGTTACCGAAATCATGGTAAACAGCGTTGCCACCACATAGCCGCCAATCAAGGCGCCGGGCAGCGTGAGGCCAAATGCCAGGCCCACCAGGCAAAAGCAGCCCAGTTCGCAAATTGATGCCCCAATGGAAAAGAGAAAGACCAGGGAGGCTTTGCGCGGGTTGTGAGCAATGGTGCCGGCGGCCTCTGCAAAGCTCTCCACCAGTTTTTCTGCCCACGGGTTAAGCTCTTTGCCTTTTCTGAGCCTCTTTGAGAGGTTGTTGAGGATTCTCTCCGGGTGCTGCAGCACCGACACCACCAACTCGGGGCTCCTGCGCCCAATTATCATGATGCCGGCCATGATTCCTACCAAAAAAACCACTACGAGCAGCGTGAGCAGCCAAAGGGGGTTAAGATGACCGGTGAGCTGCAATACCACAAAGCCCAAAATCATGATGACCAAAAAGCCGGACTCAATGCTCATCTGCATGAGCAGCGCCGCGCTGGTGGAGCGGCCGGTTGGAATACCTCTGCGCCGCGAGTCGTCAATGACCAGGCCCATGCCGGCCATGTTGAGCGAAGGAGCCAGAGTGTTGAGAAAATAGGCGCCAAAAACCAGCGGGAGCATCTCGCGCGCCCGGCGCTTTTCTCCCACCGTTTTGAAGGCAGCAGAGTAGGCAAACGACTGGTTGACGTATTTGCCCAGTTGGCTCACCAAGGCTAATATCAGCAAGGGCAGATAACCCTTTTGCACCGTTTCAATGAGCTGAATAAGCTGGTCGCCCCTCAGCAGCACCACCGCGAGCGCCGTGATGATAATCCCACCAATGATGAGTTTTCGCAGATTGCTTCTCTGCATGACTAATGATGCTCCTCAGAAGTATGAGCGTAAAGTCACATTCTAGCAGAGACCCATTATTTTGCGCGAAGGCGAGCTATGGCTTTGTTGTAGCGCCTTACAGGACTCCAGACGACAAAACTGCTGCAGACCATCAAAATTGCACCGAGAGGCATAAGAATACTGTTATAAGTGCGAAAATCATCCCATGCGAATGGTTTGAATCCTCCCATTAAGGCTACAAAGATAGCACTAGCAACAACAAAAATCGTGCCCACCAAAACCACTATAGCAAGCCCTAGGTTATATCCCCGGCGCTTTTTGTATTCTGCAAGGCAGGTATCGATATCAGCGACAAGATCAAAGGTTCCGTGAGCAGCGGGCTTCAAGGCAATAACTCCGTCTTGGCGCCCCCCTTGGTTTTGTTGCTCAACGATGATCACTCCGTCATTGGCGAGAAGGCCTCCAAACTCAACAGCCCTCTGTTTATTGAGAATAATCGCTATGCGGCACAGGTATTCACCCGGCTCACAGGGAACAAAGGTGAAGTCCCTACCCTTTCTCACTCGTATGGGACGCCAGCCCTGAGCAATCATCTCGTTGAGGTACTCCTCGAGCGCGAGCAGATCGTAGGTTCCATTCTTTCTTCGAGCAGTGTGCTCACTCCCTTGAATTTTTATCCACTTTGGGGGCTCCATCGTTTTCTTCCTCACGCTAGCTTGTGTTTTTAGTGTTCGGAGAGACGCTTCTCCTGACACATTTTTCAATAGTATAAGGGCACATTCTACCATACAGATTCTCTGTCCTAGTCATGTCTCCTCGCTCTCTCCTTTTCCCAGCATTGAATTGATGTGGATGCTTAACTGCGGCCCATCATGAGATAGCCGCCTTCGTCGTCGGCGTCGCCGAGGGCGGTGGGGAGCTCCACGTTGATGAGGGTGCCGCGCATGATGGCGTCGCTGCCGTAGATGCTGCGAATGGTGTCGAGGGTGTTGTCGATGGTGCGCTGCTTTTCGCCTTCGAGGTCTTCAAAGATTGAGGTTTGTTGATTGATGCCGGTGCAGAGCTCCGAGAGGCGGATGCCCAGCTGGCGCACTGGCTCGCCGTCCCACAAGGCGGCAAAGAGACGCTTTGATTCGTCGTATATTTGTTGGGTGGTTGAGATGGGCGCGTCGAGCATGCTTTGGTGCTGATTCCACGAGAGGTCGCTTGAGCGCACGGTGAGGCCAATGAGTCGCGCCGAGCGATTGAGTTTGCGGAGGCGTGAGCCCACCCGCTCTGAGAGGGCCAGCAGCACCTCGTGCACCTCTTCTTTGCTGTAGACGTCACGGGGCAGCGTGGTTGAGTTGCCCACTCCCTTTTGGAGCTCTGCGTCTTGGGGCTCTACCGGGCTCTCGTCTATTCCGTTGGCGTAGTTATGGATGAGCAGGCCGTGGGCTGGCTTGAGCACCGCTTGGATGGTGGCGAGGTCTGTTTGAGCAATCTCGCCGATGGTATTGATGCCAATGCGGCGGAGCTTTTTTGCCGTGGCTCGCCCGCAGTAGAAGAGCTCCTGCACGTCAAGCGGCCACATCTTTTGGGGCATCTCCGACGGATACATGGTGTGCACCTTGTTGGGCTTTTCCAGCTCGGAGGCCATCTTTGCCAGCAACTTGTTGATGGAGACCCCCACGTTAACCGTAAAGCCCAGCTCTTTGTAGATGCGGTCTTTGAGTTTGTGTGCCGCTTGCACCGGATCACCAAAGAGCTGGCGCGAGGCGGAGTAATCCAGGTAACATTCGTCGATTGAGTAGCGCTCAATGGCGGGGCTAAAGTCGCTCAGAATCTCGTACATGGCGCGGCTGTAGCGCACGTAGAGATTGTAGTCTGGCTTTAAAACAACGATGTCCGGGCAGCGTTTTTTGGCCTCGTGTAGGGTTATTGCCGTGCGGATGCCAAACTGCTTTTTTGCGGGAATAGAGGCGGCAAGGATAATGCCGTGGCGATTCTTTGGGTCTCCGGCCACCACAGCGGGAACCCAACGGTAGTCAATGTGATGCCCGCGCTCCAGTAAATCCAGCGACGTCCACGACAGATAGGCGCTGTTGGCATCAATATGCATGATACTTCTCATAAGGCG
Organism: Coriobacteriia bacterium; assembly: GCA_009784425.1. Classification (GTDB taxonomy): domain Bacteria; phylum Actinomycetota; class Coriobacteriia; order Coriobacteriales; family UBA8131; genus WQXH01. Next base: position 17,250 of record WRBR01000029.1, read on the forward strand.
CACTCCTCGAGAGTATCATACCACGAACATTTGTTCTTTGGTTCGGCGGAACGTGACTCTCTGGGGACGGGGAAAGTGACTCACTCAGCAAGCTCGGCTGTTTGTTTCTGTCTTGGGGCCCCGGCTCGCTCCAGCAAGCTTTTGCAGGCTTGGAGCTTAGCCTAGTCGCTCACCCCCAAGTCAGAAGCCAAACAGCCGAGCTTGCTGAGTGAGTCACTTTCCCCGTCCCCTGTGAGTCACAAAGCGGCGAGCGCCATGAGGCCTAAGGCAACGAGAAAGGCTGCCACGGCTGTGGCGGCGCCAAAAATCAGCTCAGACACGGTATGGCTTTTTGTATGAAGCGACGACCACACCACCAGGGCGGCAACAAGAGCGCAAATAGGGAGGCCGTAAGGCCCAATGAAGTACACCAGAAACACCAGAGGGCCCATAGTGCTGCACGCATGCCCGCTGGCGTGTTTTTTGAGTACCAGATTGAAGAAGAGCAGACCAATTACCGAGAGAAAATAGGTGAGGAAGATGAGGAGCAGGGGGCTTTCCACCTGAGCTACAAGCCCGTAGACCACCGCTGCGCCATATCCTGTTAAGCTGAGCGCAAAGGCGAGGTTGCGCTGCGCTTTTCTGCCTTTTTTCCTGAGCGCCGGCACTGCGTAAGACAAGGGATAAGCGGCGAGTGGTATGGCAACCAAAAAGACCAGTGCCAGCACCAGTTGAGATACTGACACAAACACCGTGTCGTTAAGGAAAAACAGGAGCACCAAAAGCGCTGACACCAAAACAGGGGGAACGGTGATGACGCGAGCGATTTGAGCAATTATGTCTACGGGGCTTTTCTTCAGCGTTTTGGACTCTTTTGTTGCAGCAGAGTCTTTGCGCGATTTGTCTGCTTGACTGCCTTTGTGCTTCTTGTTTTTCAGCACTAGGTCTCGGTTGTTCGTCATAATCTTCTCTCCGCTACAGAGTTATTGTTACTTGCTTATCTAGTTTTGAATACTATATCATATGAACTAGAATTGTTGACATAAGGTTTTCTTCTCTGGAGGTGCCCATGATTTCCCCGTCTGCTGATACATCACTTGATGACTCTATGGCGCTGAGTGCAAGCACTGCTGAGCCCTCGCTGCATAACCTTGCGCTGCCACGGTATGACAGTCTCCCCTCTTTTGGGATTTACGTTGACCAGCTTGTTTCGTTTGTTAATGACACGGTTGGCTTTTTTGCCATGCCCGATGAAAAGCCTGTGACCGCCGCTATGGTGAACAACTATGTTAAGCAGGGCGTGATGCCGCGTCCAATAAAGAAGAAGTATGGGCGCAATCACATAGCCTATGTGATTGTTATCTGCATTCTAAAAAAGGTTTTTAGCATTCAAGAGATTAATCAACTGATTCAGCTGCAAAAATCTCTCTACGATTCCGGACCGGCCTACGATGCCTTTATTGAATCGCTTGAAAAAGACTTGGCCCAGTTGTTTGGCGGCGTGGCCGGTGCTGGGGGCAAGGATGCCGCGCCCGTTGACAGAGAGCTGCTTGTGCAAAGAGGTGTCTCCACTTTTTCTAACAAACTTTTTATCCAGATGACGCTGGGCTCCATGCCCGGCGAAGCAGACAAGGCTGAGAGCAGCGCCAAGAAGGCCAAGCGCAAAAATTAGATGCTCGTAAGCAGTTCTGCGGGCTCATGGGGGTGCAACTTTGGTAATTGCGCCGGACAACAGGGAGCGTGACTTGAAGGATTTCTTAGAGGAGGCGAGATGGTCTGTTTTTGGGAAGTCACTGTAGTGGTGCTACCAGTATAATGAGGCCTGTGTTGATAATTGTTTTGTGAGTCCTGAAGTGCAGGATTATTGTGTGTAGGAGAATCGATGGAACAGGTTTTATTAATCAGCGTTTTGGTGTTAGTGGCTTTTCTTTTAGTGGTTTCGATTGTAGCTTTGGTGCAGTTTGCCGGTCTACGCAAGAGACTTCTCGGCAAAGACGACGACGCTGCAGAGGCAGAGAAGCGTGCGCTTGAAGCGCGCAACGCCGAACAGGAGATGACTGCACGCCTCTTGCGCGAAAACCGCGAGGAGCAGGCCGGCTTGCTACGCGAGAGTCGCGAAGAGCAGGCTAACTCCTTAGGGCGCTTTGAAGAGAGTGTCAGTCGTCAGCTGGCTGAGAATCGAGAGGTGGTAGAAAAGCGCCTCACCTTGCTGCAAGAGGGTAACGAGAAAAAGCTTGAGCAGATGCGCCTGACCGTGGACGAAAAACTCACCGAGACGGTTGAGCGGCGTTTTTCTGAGTCTTTCTTGATGATTAGTGACCGCCTGGAGCAGGTGCACCGGGGTCTTGGCGAGATGCAGAAGCTTGCGGGTGGTGTTGATGACCTGCGCAAGGTGCTCTCCGGAGTTAAGACGCGCGGAAACCTGGGCGAGTATCAGCTGGGCGCCATCCTTGAACAGGTGCTTTCTCCTGAACAGTTTATCTCCAATGCACAGGTGCGCAAGCGCAGCCAGGAGCGCATAGAGTTTGCTATCAAGATTCCCTCAAAGGATGCCGACGAAGCCGATTTGCTGCTGCCTATAGACTCAAAGTTTCCCATTGAAGATTACGAGCGCTTGCTTGTTGCCTACGAAGAGGGCAACGCTGAGTCGGTGACTGCTCTCTCTGCTCGCTTGGCGCGTCAAATAAAAACCTTTGCCCGCAGTATTCGTGACAAATACATCAATCCGCCTATCACCACGGACTTTGCCATTATGTTTGTGCCCACCGAAGGCCTCTATGCCGAGGTGCTCCGGACCCCCGGGCTCTTTGAGGAGCTTCAGCGCGATCATCGCGTAACGGTGGTAGGGCCTACTAACCTCGTGGCTTTTCTTTCAAGCCTGCAAATGGGCTTTAGGACGCTTGCCATTGAAAAGCGTTCGTCAGAGGTCTGGAAACTTTTAGGTTCGGTTAAAAACGAGTTTAGTCGGTACGAAGTGCTGTTAGACAACGTCCAGAAGAAGCTTGACCTGGCCAGTAAAGAAATGGAGAAGGTGAGCACCAAAACCAGAACCATCAATCGCAAGTTGAGCAAGGTCCAAGAGCTTCCTGATGCAGAAAACCTGGCCTTGCCCGAACCCAGCGAAGTAGAGCCAGAAGCTGACGTTGATGAGCTTGCTGAAGACTAAGCTCGTTACTGTTAACACCCTGTCATTCTGAGCGAAGCGCGTAGCGCGTAGTCGAAGAACCCAGGCAGTGAGTCGCTGACTAGGCCCTTCGGCTTCGCTACGCTTCGCTCAGGGTGACAGGGTGTTAACAGTGACCTAAGATCTATATTTATCTCTAAAAGTAGTGGTTTCGCTTAAGAAGACTGTTTCGACCTCGCCTAGGGGGCCGTTGCGGTTTTTGCCAAGGATGATTTTGGCTGTTCCCAGCTCTGGGCGGTTTTTCTCCAATGCTTCTTCGGGAGATTTCGATCTGTCCAAGAAGAGCACCACATCGGCATCTTGTTCAATTGAGCCGGACTCGCGCAAGTCAGAGAGCATGGGACGATTTCCTCCGCGCTTTTCAATCTCTCGAGACAGCTGCGAAAGCGCCAAGATAGGAACATCCAGCTCCTTAGCCAGCACCTTGAGTCCGCGAGAAACCTCTCCCACCTCTAAATAGCGATCCTTTTGCCTGAAGGATCGAGCGGGTTGCATCAATTGCAGATAGTCAACAACGATGAAGCCCTGCCCGGAGTCTACCCCACGCATGAGTCGGCGAGCTTTGGCCCTGAGCTCCATAACGGACAGAGCAGGCGAGTCATCAATGTAAAAACTAAGGTTTCCTAATTCATTGTGCGCGTTGACCAGCGCTTGAAAATCAGATTGATCAAGCTGGCCTTTGCGAATCTTGGAAGAGTTGATGTTTGACTGCGCAGAGAGCAGTCTTTGTACTACTTGCAGCCAGGGCATTTCCAGAGAGAAGAACGCTATGGTGGCACCGGCCTTGGCGGCATTGATAGCCATGTTTAAGGCAAGTGCGGTTTTGCCCACACTCGTACGCGCCGCAAGGATGATGAGGTCGCCCCCACGAAACCCACCAAGCAGTCTGTCTAAGTCCTTGAAGCCCGAGGGCACACCAAATAGCTGGCCCTTGTTGGCGGCCATGTCATCCAATATGTCCATGGCTTGGACCAGCAGGCTGCCAAGGGGAGCAAAGGTATTGGAGACGCGCTTTTCCGTGGCATCAAAGAGCAGCTTTTCTGCCTCTTCCACCACGGTATCCGCGTCATCGGTGGAGCTTTCGCTGAGAGCCCTGATTTGGATAGACGCTTTAATCAAGTCTCGCAGGAGGGAGTCGTTCTTGATGATGTCAACATGGCTTGCCCAGTTTGCAAGAGCAAAGGATTTGTCTGCCAGAGTGAGGATGTACTCCTTGCCACCAATGTCCTTGAGCTTTTTCATTGCATCAAGTTTGTCGGCCAGGGTTAGTTGGTCAACCGGAGTACGCTCCTCAAGCAACCTCTGCATAGCTTCGAAGATGATTCGATGCGCCGGCTGAAAGAAGTCATCAGGCACAAGGGCAACTGCTACTTCTTCCGCAACCTCGCGATCAAGGATAATTGCCGCAAGAGCAGCCTGTTCGGCGTCAATGTTATACGGTGTTTTGTCTCCCGTAATACGTTGTTGGTTTTCTTGCGGCATGGGTATTCCTACTGCTCGTTGTCTTCGTCCAGAGCATCCTCGATGTTATCTGTTGCTTCAGAGTCCTCGGCCGGCTCGTCGGTCTCGGCCGGCTCGTCGGCTGCTTCTTCCTCGGGCTCTTCAGCGGACTCCTCAGCAGGCTCCTCAGCTTTGGCTTCCTCGGCAGGCTCCTCAGCTTTGGCTTCCTCGGCAGCCTCTTCAGCCACCTCATCCTCAGCAGGCTCAGCAGGCTCAACGGCTGCTTCTTCAGCAGAATCGTCGGCAACTTCCTCAGCAACCTCGTCGGCTGCTTCTACCGCGGCCTCTTCAGTCGGCTCGGCTTCAGCAGGCTCATCAGCTGCTTCTTCTGCAGCCTCGTCAGCCGCAGCCTCGTCAGCCTCAACAGTCTCGTCAGCCACCTCGGCCTCAACAGCCTCATCAGCTGCAGCCTCGTCAGCCTCGCCCTCAACAGCAGGGGCCGCTGGGGGCTCCTCTTTGACCAGCTCAGCGTCACTCACCACATTAATCGTCAGCAAAGCCTTGATGTCGCGGTAGATAGTCACCGTTACGCTGTGCTCACCGGCGGTTTTGATGGGGGCATGCAGGTCAATCTTTCTTCGATCAATCTCAAGCCCAAGCTCTTCAGCCAGCTTGTCAGCAATCTGATGGGTGGTTACCGAGCCAAACAGCTGGCCTTCCTCGCCCACGCGAGCTCCAATGACCAGCACTTTGTCGGCCAGGGCGGCCTGGATCTTGTCAGCGCTGTCAAGGCGCTCAGCCTCGCGCTTGGCAATGTTGTGCTTGCGCAGCTCCAGCTGCTTGAGGTTACCCTTGTTGGCTTCAATGGCCAGCTTCTTGGGAAACAGGAAGTTTACTGCGTAGCCGCGCTTAACCTCAACAACGTCGCCTTCGCCTCCCTGCCCTTTTATTTCTTGTAAGAGTATTACTTTCATGTTTGTTGCTCCTTAAAGGCGCCCCAAGGACGCTCGTTCTTATAGCCTGTGCTAATTGCGGCTGCGACGGTCGCCGCGTCCGCTGAGCACCGTCACCGCATAGGGCATCAGAGCCATCTCGCGCGCGCGCTTGATTGCCATGGCAATGTCGTGCTGGTGTTGAGTGCAGGCGCCGGTGATACGGCGGGGCTTAATCTTGCCGCGCTCCGTCATATACTTGCGCAACAGGTTAGTGTCCTTGTAGTCGATGACCAAACTCTCTTACTTGCAAAAGATGCAATGCTTTTTTC
>WRBR01000030.1 GCA_009784425.1 Coriobacteriia bacterium
CGGGAGATCCTTGCGCCTTGGTGTTAGGCGATAACATCTTCTATGGCAACGGGTTGGGCAGGCACCTCAAGCGTGCCGTGCAGAGAGCAGAGGAAGGCGTTGCAGCCACCATCTTTGGTTACTACGTGGAGGATCCTGAGCGCTACGGTGTGGTTGAGTTTGATGAAAATCAACACGCTGTATCTGTTGAGGAGAAGCCGGAGTTTCCCAAGAGTAATTATGCGGTAACCGGGCTGTACTTTTACGACAACCGGGTGTGCGAGCTTGCGAAGCAAGTTGAGCCCTCTGCCAGGGGAGAGCTGGAGATTTCCACCCTCAACCAAATGTATCTCGATAGAAAAGCGCTCTCGGTGGTTACGCTTGGTCGTGGTTATGCCTGGCTGGACACAGGAACCATGGAGTCACTTTATGAGGCGGGCGACTTTATCCGCACTATAGAAAAGAGTCAGGGCCTCTCGATTGCCGTTATTGAGGAGATTGCCTTCAATAATGGCTGGATTGACAAAGAGACCCTGCGTTTGTGTGCCCAAAAACATGAGAAGTCACCTTACGGCGAGCACTTGATGAAGGTGGCTGAAGGTAAGATTATAGCCCCTGAAGATAAAGGATACTGATGAAGAAACTGTTGATATGCGGCGCAAACGGGCAGCTGGGAGTAGAGCTGCAAAGCATCTTGGCCAGCGGAGTGTCTGACTTGGGTGCTATCCCTGGCAGTTACCAGGGTGCGCAGGTGGTTTGTACTGATGTTGAAGAGCTGGACATAACTGATGCAGAAGAGACGCTGTGGTTTATCAGAGAGAATGCCTTTGACTTGATAATCAACTGCGCAGCGATGACCAACGTTGATGGCTGTGAAGAGCGAGAAGAGATTGCCTATCGCATCAACGCGGTGGGTCCAATGAATCTGGCAAAAGCAGCACAAGCGAGTGGCGCAAAGTTGGTGCAGATCTCAACTGACTATGTGTTTAGTGGCGATGATAACAAAGAATATGCTGAGTCTGACCCGGTGGGCCCACAGAGTGCCTACGGGCGCACCAAGCTCGCTGGCGAGTTACTGGCCTTAGAGAACTGCGATAAGACCTTTGTTATTCGCACCGCCTGGCTCTTTGGTGCTCGCGGGCCCAACTTTGTTCTCACCATGATTGATCTGGCTCGTAAAAATGGCCAGATAACTGTGGTAAACGACCAATCAGGCAACCCAACCTATGCTCATGACTTGGCCTACGCAGTGCTGTGTATTGCAGATACCAGTGGGTATGGCGTATACCACTGCACCAACAAGGGCGTGTGCTCCTGGTTTGATTTTGCTTCTGCCATTGTTGATGAGGCGGGCATTGAGTGTAAAAAGACGCCCTGTACAACCGAAGAATTTCTCCGGCCGGCCAAGCGCCCGGTTTACTCGCCACTCAAGAACAAGCGTCTTGCAGACGGTATGGGAGACAAGATGCGCAATTGGCAAGACGCCCTTTCTGTTTACGTGGAGAGGCTTAAAGCAGATGGAGTAATTGATTAATGAAAACTTATCTCGTCACCGGCGGCGCAGGGTTCATTGGCTCAAATTTTGTTTTATACCTGCTCAAGCAATATGAAGACATCAGGATAATCAATGTTGATAAGCTAACCTATGCAGGAAACCTCGAGAACCTCAAAGCGGTTGAAGGTGACCCGCGGCACATTTTTGAGCAGGCAGACATCTGTGATAAGGGTGCTATCAAAGCCCTGTTTGATGCCTATAGGCCGGATTTCGTAGTAAACTTTGCGGCTGAATCCCATGTTGACCGTTCCATAGAAACCCCTGAGATCTTTGCGCACACCAATGTCATAGGAACTCTGGTTTTATTGGATCAGGCGCGGGCGTTATGGGAGACTGCCGAGGGCAGCTATGGGAGCCATAAGTTCATTCAGGTGTCCACAGATGAGGTATACGGCTCGCTCTCTCTTGAGGAGCCGGAGGTCTTTTTCACGGAAGCCACGCCTCTAGATGCCCATAGCCCCTATGCAGCCAGCAAGGCAGCTTCTGATTTGTTTGTACAGGCTTACACTGATACCTTCAAGCTGCCGGTAAACATAACCCGCTGCTCAAACAACTACGGCCCCTTTCAGTTTCCTGAAAAGCTCATCCCTCTTATGATCAATAACGTGTTGCAGCATAAACAGCTGCCGGTCTATGGTGACGGGCTCAATGTGCGGGATTGGCTCTACGTTGAGGATCACTGCAAGGCCATCAACATGGTCATCAATGATGCTTTTCCGGGGCAGGTCTACAACATTGGAGGCCATAACGAGCGCCCCAACATCTTTATCGTTAAGACGATTATTTCATATATAGCTGAAAACGTTGACTCCGCAGTGTCTGAGGAGCTCATCAGCTACGTTGAGGACAGAAAAGGCCACGACCGTCGCTATGGCATAGATCCCCAAAAAATCAAAGACGATTTGGGTTGGTACCCTGAAACCAGCTTTGAGGTGGGCATCGTCAAGACCATACAGTGGTATCTGGACAACAGTGAGTGGGTAGAGCGGGTTACCAGCGGCGCCTATCAAGACTATTACCGGAGCATGTACGAAGGACGATAAATGAACAAGATTGAGTCTGGAAACTTCACTTTTTTTGACACATCGATTTCCGGCGTAAAGCTGGTTTCCGTAAAATCCTATGGCGATGAGCGCGGCTACTTCATGGAGACGTACAAGAAGGATGATTTTCAAGCCGGGGGCATTGACGTAGATTTTGTTCAAGATAACCAGAGTTCTTCCAAGAAGGGAGTCCTGAGAGGACTCCACTACCAAATCAACCACCCCCAGGCAAAGCTGGTGCGAGTGATATCCGGCGAGGTCTTTGATGTGGCGGTGGATCTCAGAAAAGGCAGCCCCACTTACGGCAAATGGGAAGGCGCACTGCTCTCAGCAGAGAACAAGCAGCAATTCTTTGTCCCCAGAGGCTTTGCTCACGGATTCCTCGTCTTGTCAGACACGGCTGAATTTACCTACAAATGTGATGACCTCTACCACCCCAACGACGAAGGCGGCCTCGCCTGGAATGACCCCGACGTTGGCATTGCATGGCCAGAGCTAGACTGCGAAATTCTACTCAACGACAAAGACAAGAATAACCCCCTGTTGAAAGATCTAAGCAATCCTTGAGCCTTCAGTAGAGCAGTCTAATATATACCTGCCACAAACCGGCCATATAGACAAAGGCCATCGACCCCAGCACAACAGTGTTGTAGATGGTTTTCTCTCGCCTATCTCCGCGCGGCCAGGCAAGTTTAGGGCTACTTAAGAAAACCAAGGAGCAGAAGAGTAGGGGAATAAGGTATCTTCCCTGCACGCCATTGATGGTGTCCAGACCCACAGCAGTGAATTCCAGATACATGGCAGTGGAGATGAGTGAGACTATAACCAGATGCAGGCCTATCGCCAAAACGCGGGACTTCCAGGTGCTAACCCCTTTGTCACGGTCTGACTTATCGGTGAGGGTAGTGAGAGCAAGTAATCCCAGTACCCAAATCCAAAACGGCCAGGATGAGGACTTGAGGGTGCAGTAGTTGGTAATGAAGTCCCTCGTACCGGAGAAGGTATAGAGGTCTGTTGCGAGAAACGCGAAAAGTATCCTCAGGTAACCGAGTGGATCGGCTGACATCAGGGCCAGTTGCTCAGCAGTATTCACCTCGTCATCCCACCGGGTGTCTCCTCCTCCGCTTACCGTGCCTGCCACAGAGAAGATATAGGGACCCAGATAGCTGAGGCCTAAAAGGAGACAGACAAGTATCACGATTAAGCGAAATACCCGGGAAGCCATCTGGGAGGAGAACTTGCTTTTAGGAATCAGCAAGCAGAGCAGGACGAGGGGGGCATAGATGAGCTTTGGTCCCAACCCAATGACAAATGAACCCAGGAGCAGGGCAATGCGTTTATTGGTCACCGGATCATCAGGTGTCTGTAATTCACGCACCAGGGAGGCTCCGCCCAACAAGACAAAGGCATTCACCCAGTAGTCATAGCCATAATTAGAGGCCAAGAAAAGCGCGGTGGGCAGCAGGGCTATCACCGCATAGAGCATCTTGCCTGACTTAAGCTGCTTCATCCCAAGAAACACGATAAGGGAATAGAGCAAGGCATAGATCAGACGCGAGAAGATGTATTTTAAGGAAAAGGGAATACCTAAGAGAGTGCACAGAAAGTAAATCAGAGATCCAGGCAAAGAGGCAACTCTGTTATGGAGGTCTGTAAGGGTGGCAGTTATTATTCCGCCGTCGGTCATCACAGCATCCCTGTTGAGCTCTTGAGAGTAAGCTTGAAGCTCGGCGAGATTAAAATAGGTCTCGGTGGTTGAACCAAAGATCATTCTTGCTTCTGCCACTGAGAGCTCTATCTCCGCGCCGGGCTGTGACCACTCCACAACCCAGAGAAAATGATAATCAGCATCCCACGAGGGCTTGTTGACATCAAAGGCAAGTGACGAAAAGCAGGTAGTTAAGAGAACGATTGCCAAAAAGAGACTATCCGGTTTGCTCTTAATTGAATGCCTGAATACCCAAAACGCCGAGACAAGCAGGCAGCACACAAAGAAGAAGCCTATCCAATAGGGGTTAAACCACGTGCCCAGAGAGGTCGGCCCCAAGAGGAGGCTGGAAGTATAGCCTGCCCCAAGTGCCAGGATGATTGAGACCAGCGAAAGACCCAGAAAGGCCAGCGCCTTATCTTGGACGGCAGCACAGGATATGAGATTTTTAAAGAAGCTTCTCTTGTCAGGCTTCTCCACAATCACCTCTAATTGCCAATTTCTGAGTAGCCAAGATGCGACCTCCAGTAATCATGAGAACTCAGCTCCTCAAGCGCACCTCTATAGGTCTCTGCAACAAGCTTTTTCTTCTTATTGTATTTTCTAATGAGCAGTTTGTAGCGCCTCATGAGGCAGGCGTACTGGGCTTTGTCGATGGTGCGCAGAGCGCCGGTTTTGTCAAGGGTATTGAGAGAAATCATGTGCCGGGACCATTTTGTTCTGAGGCTTAGGCAGCTTTGACCATTGTAGTTGATGACTACGGGAGTTTTTAAGAGCACAAAGCCCGGCAAATTGTGAGGGTTATACACAAAAGAGGAGATGAATTTTCTTATTGAGTTATGCGGGCGGACAGGGGGACGGTAAAGCTCATCTAGTGATTTTTTCCAGGTCACTTCGATGTCTGCGAGCGGTGCCAACCTTTCATTGAGTTCTCCGTTGACTTTCAGCAACTTTGCTCCATTAGCGTACTTGATGAACTCAGGGCCTTCCAGATAATCGTCAAGAGCATCAAGCAAGAGCGTGGCGTTGTTATAGGCAAAGGTGTTGATGTCTTGGTGAAAGCTCCTTTTGAACCTGAGCATGATGAACTTTTCTGAGCAGGCCTCGTTGATTGCGTTGGCTATGAGGAAGTTTCGGGTGTATTGATACCGATCTATAGATGCGCGAAATCTGCCCTCAAAGGATGCGTGCCACACACATATCCCGTTCAAGGTTACTATGGTTGGCTTGAGCCTCAAGCCGTACTCAACGTCATCGCATCTCAAAAAGAGCGGCAAAGGCAGGCCGGCTTCTTTGATGCGCTTTGCAGGGATGCAGCAATACCACCAGGCGCTATAGATGTTTTCAGCCTCGGTGTAAAATGTCTCATTTGAGATTACTGCCTTGAGGTCAGAGAGATCGTACTGCGGCTTGAGGCTGGTATAGGCACCACTTTTGCTGACATACCCTACATCCTCATGTTGAATGTGGGGCTTCTCCAGCATAAGCATCGCTCCGCTCACGCAGAGATCTTCGTACTCTTTCTTCAACAGGCGCAAGAAATTGAAGTTCAGCTTAAGGCTCTCGGTAGTAATGCTCACATCGTCGTCCATCAACAGAACATGGGTAGGCTCCGGTTGTTGCTTGAGTGACTCAAGCATGCCTCGCGCAAAACCGCCCGCACCACCGGTATTTTTATTGGGGTGAATAAAAAAGTGGTCCTGTGCAAATTTCTGGGCATTCAGAGTTTTGCCATTATCAACAATATGGATGCTCAGAGCCTTTGAGAGAGGATCGTCGCTTTGCAGAAGTTCCTCAAAAAGGTTCAGGTTGGGCAGCAGGTACTTTTCATTATTGAAGGTGGTCATCACTACGGATAAGTGAACTGGGCGGATATCGGTGTCTTCAATCTCCGTTTGGTACCAGGCGGCTTTGACCGTACATTCCGTCTTTGGGGTGAACGAGAAGGAAACAAGAGGAGCGTCACAGGCGGGGATGCTGAAGCGAGCAACTGTGGAAGTTTTATGGGAGATCTCCAACGCCTCGCCAAGGCAGTGCTTGTTCTTCTTCTTGCCTTCGCTGAGGCTCAACAGCTGAAGGGTAGCTTCTCCCTTGAATTCAATGCAGAGCTCAACTTCTTTAACGCAGGTATACCGCAGCCACTTTTCTAGCGAGAAAGAATTGAAGTAGGTAGAAAAATCGTACTCTGCATCCGGGAGCAGCTTGTACAGTGATCCCCTGGTTTTTTTGATGGGGCTTGAGGTGCGCACATACAGCTCCGGGTGGTCCGCTGCAACTTTTTGTGGCGTGAGTTGGATATTGGCGAGTTTTACTGAAATCATTTGCTTTCCTGCTCAAAGTGTTATTATTACTCAACTATCATTGCCAACGAGGCTCCAAAACATGCAAAAAACAAAACTATCCAACATAATCATCGAAGACTGTCAGAGACTACATGAGTCGCCTGCTTTGTACTGCATCACTTCAGCTTCTCTGCCAAAACCACTGACCAGCGGCAGTTTTGAGCTCGTTGACAAAGGGATATACGACTTTACCACATACCTCAATTCAATTTCCATCAAGAAGTGGCAAAGGTACACAGCTACTCGGCATTGTTCTTTGCACCTTGAGATTCAAGGGAGCTCTTGTGTCATATCTCTTACCAGGGGCTTAGCCGGTGCTGAGGAGGCTGAGCTGCTAAATGGCCAGCGCGTTGAGGTAGAGGCGAGCGACTCATGGGTGACGCTTGATATTTCGTATCCTACCGGTAATGATGCGGTAATCTATGGGTTTATCGTTGAAACCAACGGCGCGGTCAGGTTCAGGAACTGCCATTACTTTACCGAGCTTGAGAGCTCGGAGACACGCAATATTGAGCTGGCCCTTGTTTTTACGACCTTCAAAAAAGAGGCGTTCATTCAAAGCAATATCAGCGAAATCCAGCAGGGCCTCTTTGAATCAGAGGAACCACTGGCAAGCCATATCACCACGCATGTGGTAGACAATGGCCGCACGCTCTCAGGTGCGATTAAGGAGCCGCTGCATCAAAAGATCCTGATTCACCCAAACATAAATGCGGGCGGAGCAGGCGGCTTTGCCAGGGGGATGATAGAGGCGCTTGAGCAGGATACTCCTGCTACCCATGTTGTGCTGATGGATGACGACGTTGAGTTGTCGTTTGAGAGCATCAAGCGCTTGTTCTACCTTCTTCAGATTCTCAGCCCTGAGCATCAAAAAAGCTTTATCAGCGGAGCCATGCTGCACATCGGGGCATACGCCGAGCAATGGGAAGACGTGGGGCAGGTGGTGCCGCAAGGCTTCTTCAAGTCGGTCAAGCCGCAAATGAACATGAGTCTTCTCAAAAATGTGATTTTGAATGAGACCCTTGAGGTAAACAGCCCTAGCTCTTATGCTGGCTGGTGGCTTTGCTGTATACCGGCTGAGATTATCAAGGAAAACGGCCTGCCGCTCCCCTTATTCATACGCGGCGATGATGTTGAGTATTCTCTGAGATGTCAGGCCGAGTTCATCACCATGAATGGCATCTGCATATGGCACCAGCCCTTCAACTCCCGGTACAGTGCCGTTATTGAGAGATATCAGACCATCAGGAACATCATGGTGATAGACGCTACGCTCAAACGAGATATTTCCGTTGACTGGTTTTTTCCGTTTAAGTCTGCAGTAGACATAGAGCTGAGGAACCTCAACTACCACAGCGTAGAACTTGCACTTGAAGGATTTGAGGACTTCTTAAAAGGCCCCGATTTCTTGAGAAATACCGACGGCGGGCAGTTATTCGCCCAAAAGAACCAACAGGCAGAACAGCTTGAGGTGCTTAGCGAAGAAGACTGGACTGCACTCAGCATCAGCTATAATTCCCTTTATTCCAATCCCCCTATCAACCCTTTCTTCTGGCTTATCGACAAACTGACCTTCTCCGGCAACCGCCTACCCAAGCGATGCCTGAAAGACACCCCCTCAATCATCCCCTTCGAAGGCTGGTGGAACTACCGAAGCAAAGCACGCAACAGAAAAACCCTGCTGGCTGTAGATATCTACAACCACAAATCGAAAGAAAGAAGCAGAGACAAAGAAAGATTCCAAGCTCTGTGGAAGCGCTATAAAGAAGATGCTGCCCTCTACAAAAAAACGAAAGAGCAACTCTCCGCCGACTACAGCGCCACACACAAAGAATTCACCACCACAGATTTCTGGCGCAAATTCCTCAAGCTAGTCTGACAGGCCTGCCCCAGGCTCGCGGAATAATGTCGGAGAATTGCGGTTTTGTACGACTTTTAAGCCGATTATGACCAATAATGGTCCAATATGACACTATTCTAAGCAAATAGTCGTACTAAACCGCAATTCTCCGCCACGAAATCCGTGCAAGAGTGCAAGACTGGGGGGCACTGACTTAATCGGGCAATTGGTAATACGCTGAGGTTTGGTTGAGATTAATGTTGAAGTAGGGGTCGGGGCTGTTCCAAAGCTTGAGGTTACTCTGCTTGAATAGCTCGATTTCAGTTGGATTAAAGTCTTTTGGGTTTAGGGTGCTTGTATAGCGGGGTTCCGGGCATTTTTCTGGGAGTATGATTTTAACACTGGGTACTTGCGTGAGAGAGTAGCCTGCTTGAGTGAGTCTGGCGCAGAACTCGATATCACCTACTAGGGACTGGAAGCGCTCGTTAAAACCTCCTGCGGTGTTATAGGCGCTTCTTTTGAGTAGCATTCCCGTGAGGGGGAGCGCGCTGAGGTTCTGCAAGCAAGTCAGTTGGCATAGATATCCAGGGTAGGAGTCAGGCACGCCGTGCCAGAGGGGCAGTATGCCCTGAGGCGGGAGAGCGAAGCCGCTATGCTTGATGGTGTTGTTGCTGTAGAGGGTTATGGGTGCTACGGCGCCGGCATGCTCTCTTTGACAGAGCGCAAGGAGGCTGGTTAAGAAACCGTCTTGAGGCAGCTTGAGGGAGTCATTGAGAAAGAGGAGGTATTCTCCGGCGGATTCACGTACTGCCTGGTTCAATCTCTGCAAGCGAGTAGCAAGGCTGCCAGCAACAGGAATAATCTCCACTTTGGGGTAGTTCAGCTTATCCCTCAAATCAGATAAGAAGGAGGCGCACGGCTTTGGGTTAACGGTTTCTATGAGTATCGTCACCAACGGCTCTTCTTTTACTGCGAGCTTGGTTTGATAGATATTGGGGATTGCTCCAAGGCTGACCTCTCCTGCTTGACCCGTGCGCTGAAGATGCAGTTCTAAGGCCTTTCTTCCGGCTTCTTCTGCATAGGGCTTGGCTTTTGCCTTGACGGCAGTTGACTCGGGGCTGATTCTCCAGTGATAGAGTACTTTTGGCACATGATGAATTGCGCGTGCAGACTCAGCTGCGCATAAGGTTAGGTGGTAGTCTTGAGCGCCGTCGAGTTCAGAAGAAGGCTGCTCAAGCTCATCGAGCAGCGTTTTTCTGATTGCCAAGAAATGGATGACATAGTTCTTGCTCAGCAACAGGTCAGGGCTATAGTTGGGCTTAAAGAGAGGGCGCACAAACACCCCCTGCTCATCAATCATGTCCTCGTCACAGTAGATTAGGTCAATTGACTGATTTTCATTGATTGCCTGAGCGTAATGGAACAAAGCATCCGGTTCCAGGAAATCATCGTGGTCAAGAAAACAGACAAAGTCACCCTCTGCAACAGCAATACCTGCGTAAGTGTTTTGCGTAATGCCGAGATTCTCTAACAGGGTGACTATCTTGACGCGCTCATCTTGGGCAGCAAGACTGGCTAATTCAACGCAAAGCTCAGCCTTGTCAGGGCTTGCGTTGACCAGGATAAGCTCGAGGTTTTGGTAAGTCTGATTCAAGACAGAATCGGACATATCTTTAAGATAGGAAAGAGGAGTGTCAAACAGAGGTACCACGATGCTGAAAACCGGCATGTCTACAAAGTTAGCTGCATTTCCTGAAACGAACCTGTCAGATTGTTTTTTCTGCGCAGTAAACCAGGAAGAGTACCCAGCATCCGAGTAGGCGTCAGTGGGTATCATACGCCAAGTTCTATCGAGCTTTCTCTTTATCTTGTTAAGCATGTACGCTCTCCGGCTCACCTTTAGTCACACTCAGCCTAGATTATATCTGACTTATGACTATGCGGTATAATAGCTTGTTCGATTCAGGTGGCTCAATAGTGCAGCTTGAGGTGCATGGAGAAGGAAGGACCTTTTGTGTTTAAAGACAAGACTTTGCTGATTGTTGGTGGCACAGGATCCTTTGGCCACGCGGTACTAGACAGATTCCTCGATACTGACATTGGGGAGATACGCATTCTCTCGAGGGATGAAAAAAAGCAAGATGACATGCGGCATCACTATCAGATAAGCTCCCCGGAGCAAAGCGAGAAGCTCAAGTTCTATATAGGCGATGTGCGCGATATGCGTTCGGTAGACCTGGCAATGACCAACGTGGACTTTCTCTTTCAAGCTGCTGCCTTAAAGCAGGTACCATCTTGTGAGTTCTTTCCCATAGAAGCGGTAAAGACCAACATCCTCGGCACCAACAATGTCATCACCTCTGCTGTGAACTCTGGTGTAAGCAAAGTTGTTTGCCTCTCTACAGACAAGGCAGCCTATCCAATAAACGCAATGGGCATGTCAAAGGCCTTGATGGAAAAGACCTTTGTGGCGCTCTCCCGAACTGTTGACCCCCAAAAAACCACTATCAGCGGCACGCGCTATGGAAACGTCATGTGCTCGCGTGGATCGGTCATCCCGC
This sequence comes from Coriobacteriia bacterium, assembly GCA_009784425.1. Taxonomy (GTDB): domain Bacteria; phylum Actinomycetota; class Coriobacteriia; order Coriobacteriales; family UBA8131; genus WQXH01. The sequence goes on from WRBR01000030.1 coordinate 11,029, forward strand.
TCTTCATCGATCAAATGAAAAACGGCCTGCCCTTAACTATAACCGAGCCCAACATGACTCGCTTCATGATGTCTTTGGAAGAAGCAGTAGAGCTGGTTTTGTATGCCTTTGAAAACGCAGACACCGGAGACCTCATGGTGCAGAAGGCTTCGGCTTGCACTATAGGCTTGCTTGCAGAAGTGCTGCAGGAGATGTTTGGCAGAGAAGAGAACACCAGAGTCATCGGCATCAGACACGGTGAGAAGATGCATGAGACTCTTCTCACGGCTGAGGAGCATACGCTCGCCACAGACGAAGGCCAATTCTATCGAGTGCCGGCAGATAGCCGCGCCCTAAACTACAACAATTACTTCACCGAGGGTCAAGGCGAGGTGCTCCACGATGAGCCCTTTACCTCAAGTAACACCTACCAGCTCACCAAAGAAGAGCTAAAGCAAAAGCTCTTGGTGCTTCCCTACGTAAAGCAAGAACTAGAAAACTGGAATTAGCATGAATATCCTGATAACCGGATCCAGTGGCTTTATAGGGAGCAATCTGAGGGTTAACTTGCTCGCGCAAAAACCAGAGTCAAACGTTATGTGCTTTGACATAGACACTCCAGAGGAGAAGCTCTCCGAGTACTGCGGCATGGCCGATTTTGTCTTTCATCTGGCGGGCATCAATCGCCCCTTGAAACAAGAGGAATTCTATGAGGGCAATGCAGATCTTACTCAAAGAGTGCTAAAAACCCTGGAGCAGCTGGGAAATACCTGCCCGGTGCTGGTAACTTCGTCAATACAGGCAACTTTGGAAAATGACTACGGCAAAAGCAAAAAGCTGGCAGAGAATTATGTGTTTGCCTATGGCAAGAAAAATGGCGCCCCCATTTATGTCTATCGGTTTTCGGGAGTGTTTGGAAAATGGTGCCGGCCAAACTACAACAGCGTGGTTGCAACCTTTTGCCACAATGTAGCAAACGGCGAGCAGCTAACCATTAATGGCCGCGATACCGCCCTCAAGCTCATTTACATCGACGATGTAATTCAGGAGTTCTTCTGCGCACTCGCTGGGCAGCCCCATCTCAACAGTGAGGGTTTTTGCGAGGTTCCTGAAGTCTACGAGACTACCTTGGGAGACCTCGCAGACAAGATTGAGTCTTTTAGAGACTCAAGAAGCACCTTCTTTGTTGCCAACATGCAAAACCTCTTTGAGAAAAAGCTCTACAGTACCTATTTGAGCTATCTGCCGGAGGATGAGTTTTCTTATACACCAAAGACCAATGTGGATGCAAGAGGGAGCTTTACCGAGCTTCTCAAAACCCCTGACAGAGGACAGGTGTCGGTGAATGTCATCAAGCCCGGCATTACCAAAGGGCAACACTGGCATAACACCAAAAACGAGAAGTTCATCGTCATTGCCGGAAGAGGCGTGGTGCGCTATAGAAAAGTGGGCCAAGACAAGGTTCTTGAGTATCCGGTATCTGAAGAGCATATAGAGATTTTGGACATACCGGTTGGCTATACCCACAACATCGAAAACACCGGAGACACCAATATGGTGGCGATAATATGGGGCAACGAACTATTGAACCCCTTGAACCCCGACACTTATTTTGAAGAGGTATAACAATGAGCCAGCTCAAACTTATGACGATAGTGGGAACACGTCCAGAGATTATCAGGCTTTCAGAGACCATTAAGAAGTGTGACAGGTACTTTGATCATATCCTGGTTCACACAGGCCAGAACTACGACTACTCATTAAACCAAGTCTTTTTTGAGGATTTTGGACTGAGAGAGCCTGATTATTACCTTGATGCTGCAACTTCAAGCCTCGGTGAGACCATAGGAAGCATCATTGCAAAAAGCTATACCTTGATAGAAGAGCTCAAGCCAGATGCTCTCTTGGTACTGGGTGATACAAATTCAGCCCTATCGGCAATATCTGCAAAGAGGTTGCACATCCCCATCTTTCACATGGAGGCAGGAAATCGCTGCTTTGATGAGAACCTGCCTGAGGAGACCAATCGCAGAATAGTTGACCACATAGCCGACGTGAACCTCTGTTATTCCGAGCACGCCCGCAGATACCTCAATGCCGAAGGCACTGCAAAAGAAAGAACCTTTGTGGTGGGTTCGCCCATGACTGAGGTGCTGTCGGCAAACCATGACAAGATTGCGCAGAGCTCAATCCTTGAGACGCTCAACCTCAAAAAACAAGGCTACATACTGCTCTCTGCCCACAGGGAAGAGAACATCGACAACGAAGCTAACTTCCTGGCTTTAATGGGCGCGATAAACTCTATGGCCGAGCGCTACGAGATGCCAGTCATCTACAGCACCCATCCCCGGTCAAAAAAATTCATTGAAGCCCGCGGCTTCAAGTTCCACCCAAACGTCAGAAGCCTGGAGCCTTTTGGCTTCTTAGACTATAACAATCTGCAGATGAACGCCTTTTGCGTGGTCTCAGACAGCGGCACGCTGCCGGAGGAGAGCGCCTACTTCAACAGCATAGGCTCTCCCATCCCTGCGGTTTGCGTGAGAACAAGCACAGAAAGGCCGGAAGCCCTTGACGCAGGCACTTTTGTGCTGGGTTCAATTACCGAAGAGCAGGTATTGAGGGCAGTTGAGATGGCAGTTGCCATGTGCGAGAACGGTGATTATGCCGCTGACGTGCGTGACTACAGGGACAAAAATGTATCTACAAAGGTCGTAAGAATAATTCAAAGCTACACCGGCATAGTAGACAGAGTGGTTTGGCGTAAGGCTTAAATTGAACAAGAAGAAACTGCTGGTAGTCTCCCAGCACTATTATCCGGAAAACTTTCGCATCAATGACATTGTGGCCGGTTTTACTGAAGACGGCTACGCCGTTGATGTACTTTGCGGTATGCCCAATTACCCAGAAGGGGAGTGGTTTCCGGGTTATTCTGGCAAGGGGCCAAAATATGAGGAGCATGAGGGAGTCAGGGTATTCCGTTCAGGGGAGATAAGAAGAAAGAACAACACCTCGCTCAGGATATTCCTCAACTATGTCAGCTGGCCTATCTCTGCTTTCTTTCGTATTTTGCGGTTAAAAGGGGATTATGATGCGGTGTTTTGTTATAACACCAGTCCCGTCATCATGTGCTTTCCTGCCATCAGGGCCTCAAGAAAATTCAGAGCCCCTTTAACTACTTACGTATTAGATCTCTGGCCAGAAAACCTCTATAGCGTGCTCAATGTTACATTGAGGCCTCTCAGAAGCCTTGCTCGCTGCGTTAGTAACTGGCACTACAATCGCGCCGATAAACTCATCGCAATCAGCGAATCGCTCAAGGAGAGGCTGAGAGAGCGCGTTAAGGACAAAACAAAGCCAATCTATGTTGTGCCGCAGCATGCTGAGGATTTCTACACTGGGCAAATACCAAACAAGGAGCTTGAGGAAAGCTTTGCGGGAAAAACAGTGATTCTCTTTGCCGGCAACTTTAGTCCGGCTCAAAACCTTGAAGGTGTTATCAGGGCAGTTGCCAAAGCGCAGAGCCGTGGCTTTGAGGATATCCACTTACTGCTGCTGGGCAGCGGCATGAGTCAAACTTCAATCGAGAATACCATCAAAGAAGAGAAGGCAGAACAGTTTGTCACGCTCTACGGAAGGGTTGATGCACAGGAAATCCCTCGATTCACCACCGTGGCCGATGTCACGATAGTCTCCCTCGCCGCTCTAGAAGACTTCAAGCTCGCCGTACCTGCAAAGGTAGCCAGCAGCATGGCTGCTGGAAAACCGATAATTGCGAGCCTTGATGGAGAAGGAGCCCAAGCAATCACAGCCGCCGAGTGTGGATTTGTAGCACCAGCCGGCGACGAAGATGCCTTGTGTGACTGTTTGCTGCGCTTCAAGCAGCTTGATGCTAGCTCAAGGGAAGAGCTTGGCAAAAACGCAGCTGACTATTACAAAAACCACTACGCGAGAAAAACAATTATCAAGAAGCTTGCAGAAGTAATTCTAACCTGACACCTTATACGTCAAGTTGTGTGAAAACGTCATTCCGGGCTTGACCCGGAATCTTTAGTTGTGTCTTCCTTGGATTGCCTCAATAGGGCGAGGTCTTGGACCAGGGTTTTGATGTATTCGGTTTGTCTGCTGGCAATGACACTCAGGGATAAGCAAATTGCCAGGAGAAAGAAGAAGCCGATGACAAAGATAAAGTTTGAGGCAGTTTCAAAACCAAGCAAAACAGCCAGGGAAAAGAGTGGTCCGGGAAATAAAGCGCAAAGGCCGGCAACAACTGAAAGAGCCAGCCAAAGCAGCGAGTACTTCAGCAACAGCTTTTTCCTCTTAACGAGGTAAACGATATACACAAGAAATATTAAGCAAATGGCGATGATGAATATCTGCATGATGAGTAAAGACATTATTTCTTCCTTTTTTTCGCAGGTCTAGAAAAGGCTTCAATGAGCATAGCCAGGGTGACCTTTATCATGTAATACACGCTGCCGGTGATGGTGATAGAAGACTTACCTTCAAAGCGCGCCTTCATCTGCACGGGCACTTCTCTGATTTCCATTTTTCGCTTCAGGAGCGCAACGATTGATTCCGGCTCAGGATAGTCAGTGGGGTAATTACTGCTGAAGTACTCCATCGACCGTCTCCCGGATGCCCGCAGCCCTGATGTGGGGTCAGTGATCTTTTTTTTGTAGAGCATCCTGATTAACCCGGAGAGCCATTTGATTCCCACCCTCCTCATAAAAGAAGACTTAAATCCCTGGCTGTTTTCCAAAAAGCGTGACCCGATGACAAGATCAGCGCCGTTTGCAATCTCTGTGAGCATTGCAGGAATAAACGAGATATCGTGCTGCCCATCTCCATCAATCTGTATGTCCACATCATAGTTATTGCTGAAGGCATATTTATGCCCTGTTTGCACAGCGCCACCTATTCCTAGGTTACTGGATAGGTTGATCACGTTGATATTGTGCTCTCTGCATATTTCTTGCGTGCGGTCTTTAGAGCCATCGTTAATTACAACGTAATCATAGCCCTGTTCTCTGATCTGTCTTACGACCGATACTATGTTTTTTTCCTCGTTAAACGCCGGTATGATGAGCAGGACTCTCATGTCCGCCTTTCGTTACGATTTCACTTTTAACACGGCTAACTAGTCTACCAAAATTCGCAGACAGACCAATATAGGATTATTCCACTTATGGTATGCTTTTTGCGGAGAAGCGCATAATGCAACTTCTATTTTCCCGGCCGCCTCTGGGCGAGAAAGCTGTAAGTGTTGTCTGAATCACCCTTGAGCATAAAGAAGAATATTGCCTGGAACACTGCTGGACAGTTCATCTATCTGTTTTCGCAGTGGCTTCTCACTTTTTGCGTTGTTCAGCTCTTGGGGGTTGAGGCGGTTGGTGTTTTCTCTCTTGCTATTGCTATAGCTGGAGCTTTCATCGGCATCAGCCTCTACGGAGTGCGCAGCTTTCAAGTATCTGATGTCAATGACAAGTATTCGAGCCAAGTTTATCGAATAGCGAGAATTATCACCTCGGTATTAGCTTTGATAATCTGTGCCGTCTTTGTTTTATTTAATGACTATTCTGCTTATATCACCGTCTGTATATTGGTTTACATGGCATTCAAGATCTCTGAGTCAGTGTCAGATGTGTACCAGGGCTTTTTCCAAAAGGCTATGCGGATGGACTATATCGGCAGATCCTTCATGATCAAAGGCATCGTAATCCTCGCTGCTTTTGTCATCACCATCCTGCTGACAGAAGACCTTTTGGCGGGCATTGTGGTTCTTTGTATAACCTCATGTGTGGTCATTGTGTTCTACGATATGAGAAAGTCTAAGAAGTTTACCCTTCCAAAGGCAAAGACCAACTGGCTTGCCCCCACAAAATCCTTATTGCTGGAATGCCTCCCCCTGGCAATCTTTGTTTCGATCTTCAATATCCTTACTCAGATACCGAGATATTTTATTGAAATCCAAATGGGGATGGAGGCTCTGGGTTTTTATGCAACAATTGCCATGCCGGTAGTTATCATCCAAGTTTCAGCGAGCTTTATCTTTGCACCCTTAACAACACCTTTTGCTCAGCATTTGGATAAAGGAGACTTGACTGGTTTCAAGAGGCTCCTCGGCAAAACGGTGCTTTTCATAGCAGCGCTGTCAGTTGTATCTGCCCTGGCTTTTGGGCTTGTGGGAGAATGGCTTCTTGTTTTGCTCTTTGGGGCAATGATTGAACCTTACGTTTTTTTGCTTATGCCTCTGGTTGCCTGCACCATAGTTGTTGCAGTTTCCTGGCTTCTGTCAACCGTGCTTATTGTGTTGAGAAAGCAGAAAATGATTCTACTTGCCTCTGTCTTCTCCCTCGTGATAGTACTATTGGGCAGCATACCCTTGATAAACCTCTTTGAGCAAAATGGCGCTAGTTTTGTCTTGATTATTGCGCTCGCGTTCTACTGCCTTTTTTGTACCGTTATTCTCATGAAGAGCATAAAAGACAGGCAGAAGCTTATTCCTTAGGAGATAAAATGTACAAATCGAGTGTGGTAGTACTCTCTTACAATCAATCAAATGACAGCGTTTTTCAAACGCTCAATTCAATCGTGGCGCAAGACTGCAACAGTTTTGAAATCGTCGTTGCCGACGACGCATCCCGGGTTAATCCAAAAGAAGCACTAGAGGAATACTTTGCTCAAGCGGGTTTTACTGATTATCAGATCATTATCCAAGAAACCAATATTGGAACAGTCAAAAACACGCTGGAGGGAACAAAAAAAGCCAAAGGCGAATTCATAAAGATTATCGGCGCGGGTGACCTGCTCTATGCAAGCGATACCCTCAGGAAGATGTACGAGTTTTGCTCTACCCAAGAAGTCAATCACGCGTTTGGCAAAATCAAGACCTTCACAGAAAAAGATGAGGGCGTAACTGTGCAGTCCTTTGATGCGCCAACCAAACCAGAGTTATATAACGAGCCCCAAAACAGAGAGGCAATTCTCACCCAGATGCTCATCTATAGTGACTGGGTTCCGGGAGGCGCAATCATATACCGCAGAGATTACCTCATCGATTTTCTCGTTGAATTAGCTGAAGACTATCAGGTGAGGTACTGTGAGGATCTTGTATCGGTTTTAGTGGCGTTTAAGGGCACCATTAAGCCTTATGACGAGTTTATCATGTGGTATGAGTGGGGCGTGGGGGTATCAAACGATGGCAGCAAGGCATCGAGAAGGCGAGCTTATGATGACCACACCAGATTCTTTGCTGAGCTCAAAAAGCGTCATAAGGATTCAAGCATAGTTGCAAGAGCCTACAGGATGTTCAGGATTAAAAGGTTTGTAATGCTCTATACACCGCTTGCATTGCTCCTGCAGCGGATAAAAGCGCGGCAATATCTCAAAAAACCGATTGATCAAGTTGATGAGATGCCCCTGGAAAGGAGCTTTTTGCTCAAGAATCTGTCTTCGCACACGGTTAACGACAGGCTCAAGTAAGTATTTCTTATATAATTTCCCCGTATACTACTGCGATTATGGAGGCATGGTTTGAGAGCAAGCATTAAAGGTTCTCGTGTTCTTGTTACTGGTGGAGCTGGTTTTATAGGCAGCCACCTGGTTGATGCGCTTCTTTTACAGGAAGCTGCCGAGGTTGTGATAATTGACAACATGTTCCTGGGCAAGCGAAGCAATCTGAGCAGCGCTCTCAGCAAGGGTGCAATTCTCTATGAAAAGGACGCAGAGCATAACGAGGCTCTCAGCGAGATTATTGAACAACACAACATCGAGATTGTCTTCAATCTAGCCACCAAGGCCTTAAACTACTCATTCATTGATCCCTTGGATGCCTACCTTACCAACGTAGTGGTGCTCGGCAACCTATTGGAGCTTCAGAGAAAGGGCAGCTTTAACACCCTCTGTCATTTTTCATCTTCTGAGGTTTACGGAACTGCCTGTTATGAGCCTATGGACGAAAACCACCCCTATAATGCCACTACCACCTATGCCGGCGGCAAGGCCGCTGCGGATATCATGCTTAAAACCTGGGTGAATATGTTTGACCTGGATGCATTTATCGTGAGACCCTTCAACAATTATGGTCCACGTCAAAACTGGGTGCAACCTTTGGCAAGTGTTATTCCTCTCACGGTCAGGCGCATCATGAATGGTGAACCCCCCGAGATTCATGGCAGCGGAAAGCAAAGCCGTGATCTTATCTATGTCACCGACACGGTTGATGCCACACTCAAGCTATTTGACGTTATGCAGCCGGGACAAGAGGTCAATATCTCTGCTGATGGAAGCGTATCCATAGAGGCACTTGTCTCCAAGATTGCACAGTTCATGTGCTATGAGGGGGACGTAGTCTGGACTGAGCGTCGCAAGGCCGATGTGGACTGTCACAATGCCACCAATGCACTCTGTAGAAGCTTGATAGACCTGCATATCAGAGGCATTGATGAGGGTCTGGAAGAAACGATTGAGTGGTACAGAGAAAACATAACATGAACGGTATAAATGAGGCTCCAGCCAAAAAACCGCGCTGGATAACCTATGTACTGCTGCACGCTATCATTCTCTTATACACAGTTGCAGCCATATGTTCTAAGATGGCTGCTCTAGAGCAGTTTGCCTCAATTCAGTTCTTTGCCTGGTATGCAGCTGTTTTGGTTATTCTCTTTCTTTACGCAATTGTCTGGCAGCAGATCCTCAAGCGCCTCCCGCTTACTACTGCGTTTGCCAACAAGGGGGTTACCGTAATCTGGGGCCTTCTCTGGGGCGCATTGTTATTTGCTGAAAACATCAGCATAGGGATGATTGTGGGAGCGGTAGTTGTTTTGGTTGGCATTATCTTGGTGGTGACCTCTGATGACTGAGCTTGCCCTCTTTATTTTGATAGCGGTGGGATCTGTGTTACTTAGTTCCATCTCTCAGATGATGCTAAAAATAAGCGCAAACAAGACCTATCCCAGCCGGGTGGCTGAGTATCTTAACCCCTTGGTTATTGTTGCCTATCTGGTTTTCTTTGCCACAACCCTCATCATGGTCTACGCCTATAGGGTCATCCCGCTCTCCATTGGGCCCATTATCGAGGCTCTGGGATATGTATTTATTGCAATCATCGGCTTTGCCATTCTGCGCGAAAAAATGACAAGAAAGAAGCTCTTGGGTATGGCGCTGATCATAGCCGGCGTAGTTTTGTGTTCGCTCTCGATTTAGTCCTCAGATTAAGCGGCCTAGTTATCCCAAAGGTAGTTTACGTTTCCCAGCTCATCAATTTCAACTCTACCAACAACCTTGGCGGGCATGCCCAAGGCTATTGAATTGTCCGGGATGTTTGAGTTGACAAGAGCATGTGAGCCAATCAGGCAGTGGTTACCTATTGAGACGCCTGGGTTTATTATTGCTAAGGTGCCTATCACTGTGCAGTCCCCAATAGTAACCGGGGCGCTCACGCTTTTGTCTCTGCCGCCCGAGAGGTAGTGTTTAGAGGAGTCATGGGTAAAGATGCAGGCGCCGGATGCTATAGTCACCCAGTTTCCAATGCTCAGCTTTGCATGAAAGCCATCCAGCACCGTGTTGGGGCCTACCCAAACATTCTCTCCAATTGAAACGTCACCTAATACTAGCGAGCTGTCATAGACTGACGATCCTCTGCCAGCGCCAAGCTCCAAGGCCTTTGAGAAGCGATCGAAGAATAGTTCGCCGGTTGGCAGCACGCGATTGTACTGCTCTTTGATCTGCTCCCTCATTTCAGAGAGCATGATTTGTAGGTCACATAAAGAATCCATAAGCCATTCCTCAACCTCAGCCGTTTAAGGCACTTGCGATATAATCAACTGCTAATAATAACGCAAGATGAGAAGAGTGCACTTTTGAGAGGTGCCACCAAAAAGCCCTGGAGTAAAACTGATGATTAGACTGGTCAAACCCTATATAGCATTTGAAGATGTAGAGGACGAAATCAGAGAGATTTTCTCCACAGGAATCTTTACCAAGGGCGCTTATTCCAAGCTTTTGCCTGCAAAGCTCTCAGAGTACACGGGCGCTCAACATGCTTTTCTCGCAAGCTCTGCTACTACGGCACTTACGATGTGTCTCAATCTCTTGAATATAGGTCCTGGAGACGAAGTCATAGTTTCTGACTTTTCGTTTCCTGCCTCTGCCAACGTGGTGGAGGATTTGGGCGCCACTACGGTTTTAGCTGATGTATCCCTTGAGACCTATAACATGCTCCCTGGTGAGCTGCTGGCAAGAATCACTCCGCGCACCAAGGCAGTCATTTTTGTTGATGCCCTGGGTAACCCCTCCGGTCTCGACGAAATAGCAGCTCTCTGCAAGGATCAGGGCATACCCTTGATTGAAGACGCGGCCTGTGCCTTTGGCAGCAGCATTGACGGGCGCAAAATAGGTTCCGTTTCTGACTTGACCTGTTTTAGCATGCACCCACGAAAACTGCTCACCACAGGAGAGGGTGGCGCTATTACAACCAATAATGATGATTATGCTTCTACACTCAGGATTAAACTCAACCACGGCGCCAACGAGCAAGGAGACTATGTCACCTTTGGCTACAACTACCGTATGCCCGAGATTGCCTGCGTCATGGGTTGTTATCAAGTTGAGAAAATTGACGTGGTCATCAAGGAGCGAAGGCAGCAATACGCAGCCTATGCAGAGTATCTAACGCCGCTTGGCTTTGTGCCTCAAAGCGAGGCTGAAAACGCCTATTCCAACAGGCAGAGCGTAGTGTTTACGGTGCCCTCAGGTATACAAAGGGATGCGCTTGTTGCGGCACTCAAAGAGAAGCAAATTGAAACAACCCTGGGAACCTACTCCCTGAGTACTACAACGTATTACAAAAATAAATACCAGGAGGTCTTGCCCAATGCCCACTGGTTGCAAAAGCATACCATCACCTTGCCCTGCTACCAAAACTTGCCACTTGAAGAAGTCTGCCGCGCAGTTGAACAGGCAGTCCATTCACTATAATGGCAACAAAGATAATCAGAAAACTTACGGGAGAGCTCTGTGCAATTCATTGATTTAAAAACCCAATATCTGAGAATAGAAGACAAGGTCCAAAAGGCTGTAGCTCAGGTTTTGGCCAGCCAGCAATACATTATGGGGCCCCAGGTGTATGAACTTGAGGATAAGCTGGCTGCCTATACGGGCGTCAAGCATGCGCTCAGCTGCTCAAACGGCACCGATGCTCTCGTCATGCCACTTATGGCCTATCAGCTGGAGCCAGGTGACGCGGTGCTGGTTCCCTCGTTCACGTTTTTTGCCTCTGCCGAAAGCATAAGCCTGGCAGGGGCTACTCCAGTTTTTGTTGACTCGGATCCCCACACCTTCAACATTACTGCTGCTACCCTCAAAGAAGCGTATGACAAGGTCAGCAAAGAAGGAAGGCTTAATCCGCGGGGAATCATAGCGGTTGATTTGTTTGGATTACCGGCAGACTACGAGCAGATAACTGCCTTTGCTGCC
>WRBR01000031.1 GCA_009784425.1 Coriobacteriia bacterium
CTTCTCAATACGGCAGATAGAGAGACTTACTGGTGTGTCCAGAGGCATCATCGCAAAATGCATGGCGAAAGGTGTATAAGAACTGAGTCACAAAAGATGACAAACGCCCCGTCCCCTTGTCACATGAAAATACCATGGTATTACTGGCTCAACCCTTTTAATTGGTTTGGAGAAAGATGCTCAGCATAAAACACTTCACCCGCTCAAAAGTTGCAGTCTCTGCACTAGTTACTTTCCTGGTTTCTCTAGTTGGTTTTGGCTGCTACCAGCTTGGCTTTATCATTGGATCAGCTCAGTTAGCCTCAGCTGAAAGCAACACAATCACAAGTATAGATTATCCACTTATTGACGTTTCTTTTACTCCAGAAAACGAATGGCTTGTTGTAGTCAGGACAGAGCTATTTGAGGATGTCGAGAGTTTTCTTATCGCTCAGAACAGAGGCGCCTTGCACTTCAATTCCGATCAGCTGCTTGTCTCCACCTTTCCACTGGGACGTGGAACAACACCGACAGGGATAGTATATGTTTATCGAGATGGTGCACTTATCAAGGAGGTAGCATTCTTTGAGTTCTTTTTTGAAAACGATACTATCCGAGATGCGTTTTATGAGGCAACTCAAGCAGAGATTATTGAGATGATTGGATCAGAATTACCTTCACCGATTTAGGTCTCAGGACGAAAGCTGGACACATTGAGGGGTGACAAGACAATATGACCCTCGCCGGTGATACGAGGCGCGTACGAAATTCCGTATCTACCAACTAAGAGATATGGAGTTCAAGAGCAGTCTGACGCACCCCTGACACCGTCCAAATAAAGTCAGCGACTAGTAAGGGCTTGCAGTTGCAAGTCCGTTAACGAAGTTGAAGCCGCCTGATCTAAATTCTTTATCATTAGAGAACTGTGGCTTAATCACCCATTGTCCGTTAGTATCAATGTAGCCGTAACGGTCTGAATTCCTCTTACAGGCAAAAGCAAGACCGTTTTCTCCAAAGGGATATATATATCCAAAGGTCGGCTTAATTACCCAGGAGCCTGTCTCGTCAATACACCCCCACCTATCGTTTACCTCAACTACAGCAAGTGAAGTGCCGTCATTTAGAGTGTCAAACTGATAAGCTCTATTGAATTGCGGCTCAATTACCCACTCACCGGAAATATCTATGTAGCCAATGAGCTCCAATTCTTCGTCAAATTTCTTCGCCAGGCCGTTTTCTTTAAAGTCCCAAGGAGCATTAATGAGGCAAGGCTCCATAGCCCAATCACCAGACTCATCAATAAAGCCCCAAAGCTCTGTGTCTGGCTCTTGCGCAGCCACAACGCCATTGATGAAGAAGAAATCGTCCATGTAGTTCCCAAGTCTCAGGAACTGCGGCTCTATCACCCAGCTACCGGTCTGGACGGGTGACAAGGGGACGGGGTGACAAGGGGACGGGGCGTTTGTCAACTTTGATACAATATATGATAAGTCTTTCTGTCCGACACGCGGTTTGTGTTAGAAATGTTCTCGACGGATAGAGCCAGAGCTATCAAGGAGTTTGTGGCGTTTCACGATACCCTAGAAACCGAAGACTACTCTTATTCCAGGGAGGTCAAAAGAACCAAAGAGGAGATCCGGCAAGAATTCCTTTCTCTACTCGGAGGAGTGGAGCCTGGTTCACTTGTTGGCTTGCCTAGGCTTGAGCGAGATGCCATCTTGGCCTCACTACGAAAGCAGGGTTTCTCAATACGGCAGATAGAGAGACTAACTGGTGTATCCAGAGGCATCATCGCAAAATGTATGGCGAAAGGTGTATAAGAACTGATTCACTAAAGATGACAAACGCCCCGTCCCCTCAGGGATGATTCACCTCTTGGATTCATGGTTGTAAGTTGCGGGGACGATGGTGCTGTAAACCAAACTGTCATTGGTGAGCCTGGTAGCAACTATAATGGCATTGCAGATCTTATCAACTCAGCAGGCTGATAGCTGAAAGGAAGAATATGGCAGCGCGAAAAACCAAATTGGCATTGGCTTCACTCCTTGCTCTTGTCTTGGCGCTTGGCTGCTTTGTAGGTTGCGACAGAGAGCCTGCAGAAGAGGTTGAGCGGGGAGAGATTTCAATGGAATTTGAGTACCTGATGGAAAGCGCATTTGACGCAGCTCCGTTTAAGAACTTGCTTTCCGTTGACGAAAACGTTCCTTTGACCTTCTATGAATCGTTTAACAACCAAGATGAGCTGGCGGACCTCGCAACAAAACGAGGCTTTGACTACCCCAAGGACTTTGACTTTGAAAACTATCGCCTACTTGTATCATACGGCAGAAAAGTAGTGCAGCTGGAAGCCTCAAACAATACTCATTACGGACCATATTTCTATTACTTAATCCCCACCTTTGCAGGAACTCATTCGGGCGATACAGTGTTCTTTTACAGGATTGACAAGAGGAGTTACCTCGGTAATCTGCACTTGGAGTGTTACATCATGCTAGATGCAGAAAGAGTATATTTCGGCTCGTCTATTTCTTCGGAAAACTGGGACTCCTTCAATGACCCAGCCTTTTACGCCAGCTTAGAAACCCAGCCAGAAGACCAATGAGACTGGCGACAGCACTGGCACGCACAGGATATCCTCATTATCTTCCCAATATGTCCAAATGCCCTCCGTTTATCAGTTATCAGAAAATATTGCTTCCGGAGGTGACAAGGGGAGGTGACAAGGGGACGGGGCGTTTGTCAACTTTGATACAATATATGATAAGTCTTCCTGTCCAACACGCGGTTTGTGTTAGAAATGTTCTCGACGGATAGAACCAAAGCTATCAAGGAGTTTGTGTCGTTTCACGATACCCTAGAAACCGAAGACTACTCTTATTCCAGGGAGGTCAAAAGAGCCAAAGAGGAGATCCGGCAAGAATTCCTTTCTCTACTACTAGGAGGAGTGGAGCCTGGTTCGCTTGTTGGCTTGCCCAGGCTTGAGCGAGATGCCATCTTGACCTCTCTACGAAAACAGGGTTTCTCAATATGGCAGATGGAGAGACTAACTGGTGTATCCAGAGGCATCATCGCAAAATGTATGGCGAAAGGTCTATAAGAACTGATTCACAAAAGATGACAAACGCCCCGTCCCCTTGTCACACATGGCTATCACTCAAGGAGGTATCACACACGTTTATGAGATAAAGACAACCACCCCAAGTGAGATTAGAATTCCTTTCTCTACTCGGAGGAGTGGAGCCTGGTTCGCTTGTTGGCTTGCCTAGGCTTGAGCGAGATGCCATCTTGGCCTCACTACGAAAACAGGGTTTCTCAATACGGCAGATAGAGAGACTAACTGGTGTGTCCAGAGGCATCATCGCAAAATGCATGGCGAAAGGTGTATAAGAACTGAGTCACAAAAGATGACAAACGCCCCGTCCCCTTGTCACATGCGTCAGTCACAAAAGATGACAAACGCCCCGTCCCCTTGTCACATGATGCATGCTTTCAGTGTTAATGATAGCAGCACTAATAGCGGCAGGGGCACTGACTACAAAAGTCACTGTCCCTGCAACCTTGGCGCTAATGCTTTTTTCAGCAGTGCTGGAAGTGTATGATGAAATGGCAAAAGAGCTAGGTCTTGCAATGAATCCTGAGGATTACGTAGCATGAGAATAATTGCATCAGAAGATAGTATCGAGGAGCTAATATGAGCAACGATGGATTTCAAGTGATTTCGCTTGAAGAAATGTTAAGAGACAAGGCTATGAAAGAGAAAATCGGAGAAATAACGAAGGGATACGCTGATGAGGCTATGGAAAAGGCAGGCTTCAGGCCTTTCTCTAACCAGCACTTCTCAGGAGGACCTCAATCAGCTTATGTGAGGAATAAGTCTAAAGACTGGGAGAGGATTATTTTCTCTGGGGCAACGAATCACATTTGGATAAGACTCCAAACGAAGCTGCAAGGAGAGATGAAGTTTGAAAGCTATATCCAGGGGATACCCTGCCATTGGAGATTTGAGACTTTGGAAGAATTTGAGGAGATTTGCCCCAAGATGGTAGATGCCGCCGCGCGCTTCTGTCCGAGGATATTCGATATGTCGGCGAATGCTCCAAAGCTTCCGCCTTATTGGGCAGACGAGTTTACATACCTCTTTGAGAACAGGGAGAGCCTTGCGGCTGACTTCAAGAAGAATTATGGCTTTCCCGATGAGCCGTTTCCCGTGGACTTGAAGAGACTTGACTTCATGCTCTTTGAGCGCATGCACCAAAACTATGACGAGGTAAGAGACCTGATACTTCAGGCAGCAGCCTACTTTGGTGAGTCCGTAAGGGAGCGCTTTGGTGGAGAGTGGGCGATGAAAGACGGTTTTGACAAGTGCATTGTAGGTTTTGGAGACATAGAGGCTATCCAAGGGAACGAAAGGACAAGCTATTGCAGCCCGCTAAATGCGATAGCCGGTAACTGGAGAGGTGCTTTCATGGCGGGCTTAAGCCTGAATCAGAAGTTTCTTGATGCAGGCAAGGCATCTGGCAGTGTGAACGAGCGCTACCTTGACCCCTATTGGGTTCCTCCTGTTATCACGCCCTAGGTTTCACTATCAAAGCAGAACCACAACCGAGAGCAATGTGAGTTTTATCAGAAGACAGAGAGTGAAGGAGAGTTATTCATGGGATTTACTATCTACTACAAAGGCACGCTTGCTGAAGGGAAAGCCCCGTCAGATGTATTTGATGCAGTTAGTGATGCCATTAAAGAAACCTCGTGGCCTTTAGTGATTGAAGGCGACACTGCCTACATAGACTTCCCCGGTGACATGATTGCTGAGCCCATAGGCTTTGACCTCACCAGTCGCAGCATGGAAGGCATGAGCAAGCTCATCTTTTCTGAACCAGAAGAATTCTATACCCTCTTCAATTTATTCTATGCCATAAGCCCGCTCTTTGACGATTACGAAGTCTCCGACGACTTTAACGCATGGCCTGAGTTTTTAGCTGAAAAACAGAATAACGCTTAGTTCCACACTGACACTGGTACTCCATTTGATTTTTCAGTGGAGGCAGGAGTTTTGGCAAGAATTGTTCAAATGCTGTCAAGACTAGGAAAAGTCGCAGCGCCTGCTGCTTGCGCGTAAACATAGGTTATCCTGTAAAAAACGAAAGGTGTAGCAATGCAAATAGACACAATAGACAAGCTGGTGAAGAAGTTACTTGCTCCTCCTCTTGCGAAGGAGGGTTTTGAGGAAATACCTCTCGACAGAGAGGATCAATGGCTGTTCCTTAAGATGAAAGACGAGATTGGCTATCAGGTTTTTTTGAAGCTAGGGCGTGTCGCTCCCAAGATGTGATTTACCAACTCACCATGAGGTTATGCGCGGTTGTGCCTGGAGTGAGGACTTCCCCAGTTCGCCTTGAAGTGATCGTCGAGAATCTGCCGCCAGAGGCCAACACTGAAAGAAAATTCTATGGCACCGAGCAAGAATTTGAAGGATACCTCAGTAGTGCTGCCAAGGCCATCGTGGAATCTGTTATTCCGCTGTTCGATTGTTTGACTCGTCCTCTTGTCTTGTCTACCGCCGAAATGCAAACAGGGCTGTCTGTTGACACGCAAGAAAAAGCTGAGGCTTTCAGGCTGCAGCACAGTTTGAGCTGGGCTACAGATAGTAACGGTGTAGCAGAGATGATCGAAAAGGCTGAAGAAGTGATAAAGACCGTACAGTTCAAGCCCCTGGAGGAGGCCTCCAATCTATTGGTAAGCGCTACGGCATACATCGGTGAGCTCATCAGGCGAGTGCATGGTGGCGAGTGGGCATGGAATCCTCCTCACAACAAAGTTTTCTCTCTCAATCAGATCGGTGGGCATGATAAAAGAGCAGCCGCATTGGGAGCCACTATGCACTATTGGATTTGGCCAGAATTCTTCGGCTATCACATAGCGATAGGTTACAAGAAGATGGTTAAGGAAATTGCATCCTTAGAGGATTACATCAAAAGACAAGAGGCTGCTAATGGGACTGACGATATTCTATAAGGGCGCACTTAAAGAGACGAAGAGCCCAAAAGATGTGATTGATATTGCAACGGCCTTTGCGAAAGAGGAGCATTGGTCTTTTGAAGCAGCTGAAGACAGGATACTTATTGACTTTCCCGGAGTCCGATGTGAGGGACTAGGCTTTACGTTCTTTGATGGCACTATGAACACCTGGAGCAAGCTCCACTCGCTACCGCCAGAAGACTTTAACAGAGTCCTCGACTTGTTCTATGCCATAAAACCTCTCTTCTCAGAGTACGATGTCTCTGATGACTTTGGTCTTTGGTTTGAGTACTTGGCAGACAAGGAACCTTGCAACATTGCATTACGAGAGCTGAGAGAAGAAGAGGTGTTGAGGGTAGGAGAGGCCTTGAAGAGAGGATTTGATGAGTCTCTTATCATGAGCTGCCCGCTTGATGATGAAAATGCGCGCAAATACCTCAAAGGCGAGGCACTCTTGAGAATCATCGCTGATGACCTTTTGGATAAGGGCGAAGAGCCACTAAGTATTGACCTTCTCTTGACTAAGATCAACCCTGGCACAATGGCTGCTGCCTACCCCCTTTATCTTGAAACCAGCGCAATACTTGAAAACTGGCTCTACGAGACGATGGAATACAAAGATATGGGGAGGCTCGGAGATCTTTACCACGGCACCTTCAAAGAACTGCCCCTCTGCATTAAAAACAGCATCTGGGCATTCCAAAACAGCATGGATAACACTCTTCTTGGTATGAGTGGCCCTACTGTGAACCTTGCAGACGCACAAGTAAGAAAGCTCTACGCAGAAGAGATCTTTCCATTAAGCGAGGGTCACGTGATAGATAAAGAAGATACAGCAGGTATCCGCTCTGAAGCCTTTCTTGCATATAGATACGTGGTCTCTGTGTTGGATTATCTGGGGTTCATATATGCTGGAAAACAAAGCGAGTAATTGGTGTTGGCGGCACCTGGGCATACCGGGTGCGCCTGATTTCCCCCAAAGCCACTTTAAGTCCCGTTTTGGCATCCTCGTTCTCCTGGCAATTGCGCTGGTATGCCCTAATTTATGTTCATGCAGCCTGCCTAGTCCAAGCTGGGAGAGAGACTTTCAGCAAATCATTGATACCGGTCACGGAGATGCGTATATCTTGTATGACATCAATGAAGACGGAACGCCTGAGCTCATATATGACAATCAAATCTTTTTCTATGACTCAAATGGTAACCTACAGTCTTTTCCTGAGGTTCACTACGATCTTTCGACAAAAAGCACTTATCCTGTCGCAATCGAAAACGGAATAATGTGCATAACAAGAGGGTCGCATTTTTTGGAAGTACACACCTATATTATGAAAGATGGTGCTTTTGAAAAGCAGTGTAGCCTATATGCGGTCAGAGACTTTGAGAACCCTGCATTTCAGTGGTTTAGGCTACTCGACAACGAGTGGGTCACAATAACAGTTGCTGAGAGCCAAAAAATACAGTCATCATTAGGCACTGACAGACTCAAGTTTGCTGCTGTTGATGTGCCGGTGCACGAACTCGCATTTCAGCTTTCTGCAATAGCTTGAGCGGGACTCAGGTGACAAGGGCAGGTGACAAGGGGACGGGGCGTTTGTCAACTTTGATACAATATATGATAAGTCTTTCTGTCCGACACGCGGTTTGTGTTAGAAATGTTCTCGATGGATAGAGCCAAAGTTATCAAAGAGCTTGTGTCGTTTCACGATACCCTGGAAACCGAAGACTACTCTTATTCCAGGGAGGTCAAAAGGACCAAAGAGGAGATCCGGCAAGAATACCTTTCTCTACTCGGAGGAGCGGAGCCTGGTTCGCTTTTTGGCTTGCCCAGGCTTGAGCGAGATGCCATTTTGGCCTCACTGTGAAAACAGGGTTTCTCAATACGGCAGATAGAGAGACTAACTGGTGTGTCCAGAGGCATCATCGCAAAATGTATGGTGAAAGATGTATAAGAACTGAGTCACAAAAGATGACAAACGCCCGTCCCCTCACCTAGAATTGACTGTCAATATATAGCTTCTGAATCAGCCTATCTTTGTCACTAGAATGGGCTTGACAAGAGAAGGGCAATAACGTGGCTCCGAAAGTGTTTTTGATATTTAGCAATAAAAGCTTGTTGGCTGTAGCAATTTTTGCCGCAACCCTACTCAGCTTTGCTGGTTGCCAAGCGCCGGCAGAGCAAGGTGTTAGCTCAATCTCAGCTGCAGAAGAGGTGTCCTGGACGCGAGACATTGACGACGTGCCCTTTGTTAATGACGAGTACTTTGAGATTATTCGGGAGGCATATAGTTCTATAGACTTTTCTTTGGAGTTTCTTAAGGGAGACGAAGAACTCCGCGGCTTTTACAAAGAGAACTACCTCAGGCTGCTTAGTTGTGAGGTAACTTTAATTGACAAAGACACCCAAGAAGAATTCTATCTGAACGAATTTGGCTTTATGGACTTTACTAAAGGTTGGGAGCAACCAATCTATGGTGGATCTGCTGATACTTATGACCCAGCAAACTACCTTTATTATTTCTATGACATAGATGGTGACGGGTCACAGGAGATCTGCATTTCTGATGGAACCAGATTTGTTTACGTGTTTAAATACGACTGCGATTTAGACAGATTCTTTTTGTGGCATGAGCTGGGTCCTTCTTGGTTCAGTTTATTTGGAACAAAAAAACTTCTTTATTATAGACCTAGAGGACCTGAAGGAAACTACGGGCTACAATTGTTGAATCAAGAGGGCGTAGTTGAACTCAATGTAAGTTTTAAGCGCCTGAGTCCTCGATTTGAAAACGACCATTTTAAGTTTTCGATTATGCTGCCTGAATATACGGACGAGAGCATAATTGTATCTCTGCCCGAGTCAATGATTGAGATGGCCTATATCAAAACACTAACAGGCAACTATTTCTTCAAGGTAACCGAAGCCCAATGGGATGAGCTTACTGGAGAGTTTTTTATGTCACTGGAACAGTCAAAAGATAATCTCAAAGAAGTAACCTTTACCTTTGAGGAGTTGTTTGGAATAGCTTGAGACACATTGAGATGTTTCTATTTATGTCTTGCCATACGGTGACAAGGGTCCTTCACCCTCGTATCACCGGCGAGGGTCATATTGTCTTGTGCTCGTCCCCTTGCTGCTAACCTGTTCGTAGACACGGCTCTAAAAGGTAACACGGCATGGTGTAATTAGGTTCTAAAAGGTAACCTATTAGGGCAAAAGAAGTGGTTACCTTCATTAAAGTCCTAGTTCAGCAAGGTGACTTTGACTATGTCTTATCCGGCTCAATGTTGGCGCTGAGCTTAAGGATATCCAATCTGCGCCCGTAGGTTATTTGCACACGGTTACCATGTATCCCCTTGACTTTGAGGAGTTCTGTTGGGCTAATTGTCTTAGCGAGGCAGTCTTCAGCTCGATGAAGCAGCACTTCCTTGATGAAACGCCGGTAGAGGACTTTCTCCATAAACGCCTTTTGGATTTATACCACCTTTATCTTATAGTTGGCGGTATGCCTGAGGCGGTAGTGCGGCATACAGAAAGTAAAAACATCCAAGCTGTAAGAACTATTCAGGACAATACCATCTACCTCTATCGAAATGATATCTAAGCACAGCAGGCCAGAAGACACAAGGAGCGTCAAGCGAATATATGATCTCATCCCAAGAGAGCTCAATCAGCAAAACAAGCGCTTTATTATCAAAGAGACTGACGGAAAAGCAAAATTCTCTCGCAACGAAGAGCGTTTTTTATGGTTGGTTGACGCAAACGTTGCGCTGACAGTTTACAACGTTGTGGAGCCACGCGACCCCCTTCTCTTATCTATGACTGCTAACTATTTTAAGCTCTTCTTGTCCGATGTTGGGCTTCTAACCAGCCTCTTTGGATTCATCGTTCCTTGGTAACAGCACACCTGATTGCTGGTATCATTTTAAACATGCAACATTCAGTTGACATTTGGCTTCCTGCGAGCAAAGAACAATTGACCCGGCTGGTACCGGGTGAAGCCGTGCGTCTTTTTGGTACTATCTACACCATGCGCGACGTAGGGCACCAGCGTTGCCTTGCCGCACTCAACGAGGAGGGGAAGCTGCCCTTTGGGCTTGCCGGGCAGGCGCTGTTTTATGCCGGCCCCACGCCACCCAAGGCCGGCAGGCCCTTTGGCGCCATTGGCCCCACCACCTCGGCGCGCATGGATGCGGCCACGCCGGCGCTCTTAGAGGCCGGCATCACGCTTACCTTGGGAAAAGGCAAGCGCTCGGATGAAGTTATCAAGGCCTGCGCTGCCACCGGAGCCGTCTACCTCATAGCAGTGGGAGGTGCCGCGGCATACTTGGGTGGCTTTGTAGAAAAAAGCGAGCTGGTTGCCTGGGAGGATCTGGGCCCCGAAGCCCTCTACCGCCTCACCCTAAGCGGCCTCCCCGCCTTTGTAGGCATAGACAGCAGAGGAGAAATAATTGAACCCTAAGGCAATCTGCATATCGTTTGAAGGCGGAGAGGGCGTAGGCAAATCCACGCAGATCCGTCTCTTGGCGCACAGGCTTACCCTGGCGGGTTATGAGGTCTGCTGCTTGCGCGAGCCGGGAGGCACCAGCGTGGGCGAGCAAATTCGCGCCATCCTGCTTAACAATGCCAACAGCACCATGACTCCTATCACCGAGCTCTTGCTCTACGAAGCCGCTCGAGCCCAGCTTGTGGCAGAGCTCATCAAGCCGGCCCTGGCTGAGGGTAAGGTTGTACTGATTGACCGATTTACCGACTCAACCCTGGCGTATCAGGCTTTTGCCCGTGGGCTCAACAGAGACCTGGTTGATGCTGCTAACGCAATTGGTTCAAGCGGCCTGGTTCCCACACGAACCATACTGCTTGATAAAGATGTGGAGCTAGGTCTTAAAAAAGCAAGAAAAGATGGCGCAGACAGGCTGGAGGCCGAGAGCAACGAATTTCATGTGCGGGTGCATGAGGGCTTTAAGTCTCTAGCCGAGCAGTATCCCGAGCGCATCACAGTGGTACCCTGCCGGGAGCGCAAGCCAGAAACACACGAGGCAGTTTTTGCCGCCGTAGCCGACCTCTTCAATGAACAAGCCAGCCAACCCTTTGAGATAACAAAAGACCTACTGCGTCAAATAAAAGAAGACAAAAGGGTAGCTGAGGTGGAACAGAGGGACGGGGCTGGTGTCCCACTTTTTGTCCCAAAAAGTGGGACACCAGCCCCGTCCCTCTGTCCCACAAGGGTAGCTGAGGGAATGTGAAACAAGATTCCTTGCCTATAAAACCGCCTTTTGACAGCCTGGTAGGTCAGGGTATGGCTGCCTATTTTCTTTCGGCGGCTATTCAAAGCAACAAGGCGGCGCATGCCTATCTGTTTGCCGGGCCGTTGGGTTCTTGCAAAACAGAGGCGGCGCGCGCTTTTGCTCAGGCGCTGCTTTGCCCAGAGGGCGGCGGCGATAACTGCGACACCTGCATGCGTGTGGCGCACTCCACGCATCCGGACTTTCACGTTATTGCCCCCGGCGGCGTCAAGGGTTATGTGGTGGAGCAGATTCATGAAATCATCAGCTCAGCCGCTATGGCGCCCGTGCGTTCCAACCGCAAGGTGTATCTCCTCACACGCGCTGACCTGCTCACCGGTCACGCGGCTAACGCCCTGCTCAAGACCCTGGAGGAGCCGCCCGGAGACACGGTATTCATCTTGCTGGCGCGCAACAGGGATGCAGTGCTTGAAACCATTATCTCTCGTTGCCAGGTGTTGCCCTTTAGGCGCATCCCTGAAGATGAGGCGCTTGCCATCTTGGTGGAGAGAACAGGCGCCACCCCTGATGAGGCGCGCATTGCGCTGGCAGCCACCGGCGGCGCGCTCTATTATGCCGAGGAGTTCTGGCGCAGTGGAGAGCGCAAAAACCTGCGCATCGCAACGCTTGAGGCCCTTGAGCGCCTGCCGCGCGCAGACGACGCCACGGTGCTGGAAAGCGCCAAAAACCTCATAGTAAAGGTGCGGGCTCCCTTAGACGTGGTTAAGCTTGAGCAGCAGCGGCATCTGGAGCAAAGCCGCGACTTTTTATCTGCCGGCAACCTCGGCCGCCTTGAGCAGCAACACAGACGCGAGTTCACCAGCAAAGAGCGCGAGACCATAGGCGAGATACTCGACGTAACGCGCAGCTGGCTCAGGGACCTCATGATAGTGCAGGTGCCAGAAAGCTCCCAAAAACCGGTCAACGTGGACTTCATCGCCAACATCAAAAGAACAGCCGAGCGCGTAGGAATGACCTCCTGCGTGAGGGCTTTAGACGCAGTGGATGAGGCACAGCAGCAAATCCAGTATAATGTGAGTTTACAGCTAGCACTTGAAGTGATGCTTTTTGCCATCCAAACCGAGCTGGCTGAAGTGTGATGATAAATGACAGGTGGGCACAACCCCGATTCCTGCTGTACCAGATAGAGAGATAGCTTAAATGCCACAGTTGATATCCGTTAGGTTTAGATATAACCCCAAGCCATTTTGGTTTGACCCGCAAGGCAAAGAGTACACGGTGGGCTCGGAGGTCTTGGTAGAGACCGAGCGCGGACGTGAGGTTGGCCTCGTCCATGAAGTCAACATTGAAGCGAGCGACCAGCAAATAAGCAAGCTCAAAACACCGCTCAAGCCAGTGGTGAGAGAGCTCACCGACCTGGACTACGACCACGTTGAAGCCCTGGATGAAAAGGGCCGAAGCGCCATGCCCTTTTTCAGGGAGAAGATTCAAGAATACAAGCTGGACATCAAGCCCGTTGAGGTGCAGTACGTCTACAGCGGCGAGAGAGCCATCTTCTTCTTTTCAAGCGAAGAGCGAGTGGACTTTAGAGACCTGGTGCGCGACCTCGCCCAGCATTTTCATGTGCGCATAGACATGCGCCAGATTGGCGCGCGCGACGAGGCCAAGGAGCTGGGCGGCCTTGCTCACTGTGGTGAGGAGTTTTGCTGCACCCGTTTTGGCGGTGAGTTTCAGCCGGTCTCTATACGCATGGCCAAAGAGCAGGACCTTCCGCTTAATCCCACTAAGATCTCTGGTGCCTGCGGGCGCTTGATGTGCTGCCTGCGCTACGAGTATGAAGCCTACAAGGACTTCAAGAAACGCGCGCCCAAAAAGGGCACTCCCGTTGACACCCCCCTGGGTGGCGCCGTCATCAGCGGCCACAACACTCCCAGCGAGATGATGGAGCTCAAGCTTGAAGACGGCAAGAGGCTCAACGTGCCGCTGGCTGAGATTGAATGCAAAAAGGACAAACACGGCGCCTCGCGTTGCAGCGTAAGCACCGAGACCATTCAGCGTTGCGCCACGCGCAGCATGCTCATAGCCCTGGGAGCCCTGGACCAACAACTCGAAGATGAAACCGCAGTTGAGCGCGAGGAGCTTGGCGGGGATCTGGCAACAGATATCGGCGAGAGCAGCTCACGCAGGCGCAGGCGCCGCGGCGGCAAAAAGCCTGAAGAAGGCACCGCTCGTGCAGCCACAACGCCCCATAAAGAGAAAACCTCTTCTGGCAGGCAAAAGGATCAAGGCGCTAAAGACACAGGCAAGGATACGAGCAAAGACAAAACCTCGGGAGGCAACCGCAAGCGCCGCCAGCGCAACAAGGGTCAGGGACAAGGTCAAGGTCAGGGTCAGGGCCAAGGTCAAGGCCAAGCCTCCGGCGACGCAACTGCTCAAAAAACCCAGCAAAAGCCCCAAGACCAGTCAAGAAGAAAGCAACAGGGGCAGCAAAGACAAAGGCAGCAAGGCCAGCAAGGACAGCAAGCCCGCACGCCCAGACAAGAGCAAACCCCTCAAGCCAATGACGGCTCAGACAAACCCCGCCCCGGCCAACGCTCTTCAGGACTCCGCAAACGCCGCAGCCACCCGGGCAACAAGTAGGTGGTACAGAGGTGGTACAGAGGGACGGGGTTACTGTACCATTTTTCTCTGAGTCTGACCCAACTGTATTGTTGAGCAAAAATGGCACAGTAACCCCGTCCCTCTGTACCACCTCTGTACCACAGTAGCCCCGTCCCATCAGGAAGCAGAGATGAGAATGAACCAGCCTGACAACTCTCCACTCTTAACTGACCTCTATCAGCTCACTATGGCTCAGGCTGCCTGGAAGGGCGGCCAGAGCGAGATAGAGGCAAGCTTTTACGCTCACTTTAGAGAGAACCCCTTCAAGGGCGGCTATGCCGTTGCCTGTGGAGCAGCCAGCATTGCAGAGTATATAGACAATTACGCCTTTTCTGACGAAGACCTGGCCTATCTGCAAGAACTGCCCGCACCGGGCGGTGCAAAGCTCTTTGACCCCGAGTTTCTCAAGAGCCTCAAAACCTGGCAGCTTTCTGTTGACATAGACTGCGCGCCGGAAGGTACGGTGGTCTTTGCCCACCAGCCCATACTGCGCATCAACGGTCCGCTGCCCCAGTGCCTGCTTCTTGAGACTCCGCTT
Source organism: Coriobacteriia bacterium (assembly GCA_009784425.1). Taxonomy (GTDB): domain Bacteria; phylum Actinomycetota; class Coriobacteriia; order Coriobacteriales; family UBA8131; genus WQXH01. The sequence continues at coordinate 14,441 of WRBR01000031.1, forward strand.
ATCAATCTGCTGGGCTTTCAAACGCTCATTGCCACCAAGGCGGCGCGCGTGTGCTCAGTCACCAAAAAGCCGGTGGCGGAGTTTGGCCTGCGCCGCGCCCAAGGTCCCAACGGCGGCAGCCTCGGCAGCCGAGCGGCCTTTGTGGGCGGCTGCGCCTCTACCTCAAACGTGCACGCTGGCAGCCTCTACGGCATACCGGTGAGCGGCACCCACTCTCATGCCTGGGTCATGTCATTTGAAAGCGAGCTGGATGCCTTCAGAACGTATGTACAGAGCTTTCCGCATAATGCCGTATTGCTGGTAGACACCTATGACACCATTTTCGGTACCAAAAAAGCCATTATGGTTGCGCAAGAAATGGCAGCACGGGGAGACAAGCTCTTGGGCATTCGTATAGATTCAGGGGACCTTGCCTGGCTTTCTATCAAAGCTCGCCAGCTGCTGGATGAAGCCGGACTCCCCAACGTCAAGATAGTTGCCTCAAACGATCTTGACGAATTCACCATCTTAAGCCTCGAAAGCGAACAAGCCGCTCGCATAGATGCGTGGGGCGTGGGCACGCGCCTGGCCGTGGCCTTTGATCAACCGGCGCTGGGCATGGTCTATAAGCTCTCCGCCATCAAGCGCCCGGGTGACGAGAGATTCACCACGGTGCTCAAGGCCTCCGAGCAAACCTTTAAAGCAACCCTGCCGGGCGTTTTGGCAAGCAGGCGCTACTATGACCAAGAAGGCGATGGCCACGCTATGGGCGACATGGTCTACGACACGCTTTTGCCTCCCAAAAACAACCTCATCATCGACCCCTTTGACCCGCACAGGCAAAAGAATCTTTCAAAGTGCTCCCATCAAGAACTCTTAGCTCCCTTGGTGCGTAAGGGCAAATCTGTTGAGGATGTCCCAAACGTTTTTCAAGCGCAAGAAAATGCGCGCAAAAGCATTCAGCTGATACCTTCATCCAACAGACGCTTGCTCAACCCGCACACCTACCCGGTTGGCCTGGAAAAACAGCTGCTCGAAAACCGCGACAAGCTACTCCGCCTCCACATGAAAAGCGCCCGATAAGCTGCCTCTGCGAGACAAGATGGCGGGTGACACATATCTACAATAAACGGCTTTCAGCAGAGGTGATTGGCTAATAAAGGTAAGAAGCGCTGGCTATCCTGAAGGATAAAAGCTACTATATATCTGTTAAATATATTGGCAACATTTGTGAGAGCGGTGGACTGACGTGCGAATTAGAGTATTGGTACCGATTCTGGTTTTGCTGGTGATGTTTTGCGGAGCGCTGGGGATAGCCGTTTACTCAAATCTGTCTAGTGCCACGGACAATCTGATACAAAAGCAACTGAATGACCGGCTCAACAGTGTCTGCGACAAAATGATTTCTGCGCAACAAGACAACATCACGCTCACCGCTGCGCAAGTGCAGGATATCGTTGACAGTCTCAGCATGAGAGACGGGGGCATTCTCGTTGCTACTGCTGACGGTCTGGTCATTGCTGATTCCCAGCAGGCACTGGTAGGAATGAACATAGACGATAACGACTGGTTTGAAGAAGCCTATGTAACCGTGAGCACTTCGCTTTTGATTACTGTTGGTCACACGGAGGTCATCGCGCAAACCGCAGTGATAGACAAAAAACTGGTGGTGAGCTACATACCCAGCAAAACGGTTGAGGATCTCACCGTTACCCCCATGTATGTCATAGCGGTGGTGGGTCTCATTGGCATTGTGCTGATGGGCATCATCAGTTACCTCATCATCACGCGCTTTCTCATCAACCCCCTTGAGTCGTTCAGCGACCAAATAGATGACTTCACGCGGGGCAAACCCATATATCTCAAGCCGCTTGCCGGCAGCCCCGAGGCAATCTCGGCTGCCAAGCAGCTCAATGAGCTGCTGAAACAATCAATGGCGCATAGCAGGCCTAAAGGCACTGATGCGCTCACAAAGGACACGCCTGACGAAGCGGATATTCAAGCTGAGTTTGCTGCTGCCGCTCTTGAACAGACACCACTAGAGGCTGGTGTTGAGATGGGCGTTACTGCTGCTTATCCTGCTGGCGTTGCTGCTGGCGCTGTTGTTGGTGTTGCTACGGGTGTTGCCGCTGCCGTTGCCGCCGCCGCCAAACCTGGGCAGTCGGTAGATGCTGCTGATGAGCTTGTCAAGGACTGGGGGCGTCAAACCGCAAGCCCTGCCGTAGAGCCCAAGCAGCCTCTGTATGAGCCCAAGCGAGAGTTCAAGGAAACAGCAGCGGAGCTCGTTGAGAAGGTGTCGCAAGCAGCTCCCGCTGCCTCTGTGACCGCAGCGCAGCCATCTCCCGCTGCAGCCGCAGCGCAGCCATCCCCCCGAGCAGCCGCAGCACAGCCATCTCCAACCGTAGCACAGCCATCTCCAGCCACAGCACAACCCTCTCCCCCCGCAGCACAGCCATCTCCCGCCGTAGCGCAGGCAGCCGCAGCGCAGGCAACTATAAGAGAGAGAGAGCCCGTCACTACCTTTGAGCTCGCCGGTCTTTTGCGCGAGGTGTTTGAGCAGCACCAGAGCAATGTCATGTCCAAGAAGCTCAAGTTCTCGCTCCTTGTTAACAATGAGGTTCCTCTCGTTATTAAGGCAGAGAGAAGCAAGATTGCCCTTGAGCTTAAAAAGGCCTTTTCTGAGATATTTGAGGATGCTGACTTTGCATCCGAGGTCAACGCGCAGGCATCGCTTTTACCAAATGTGTATCTAACCGAAGTAGATGATGTTAACATCTGTTTTGACTTTTACTATAACAACCGCCATGAGCGAACGGTTGTGGAGGCTAAAAGGGATAGCGAGCACTAACTTGCAACGAGTTCAAAGAGGGGTCTTGAAAGCCGTGCTGCTGCTTGCAGCGATGCTCATCCTTGTGCCTGCAACTTTGATTCTCAGCTCCTGTGGGGGCGGGGGCACCGGCTCAAACATAGTAGGGCCGCCTCGCGATAACACGCCGGTTGTGCTGCAGGTGAACCAACCCGGCATTGAGGTTGTTGCCGATGACAGGGCCGTGCTGGATTTTTCAAACGCTGCTGACGGCTACATCAGTGTGTTGAGCTATCTTGAGGGCATCGTAGTCAAGGTATTAGTTGATGTGCAGTCCCAAGGTGTGCAGTATCAGTACACAATCAACAATCCCGGCGAATACATCATCATCCCTCTTTCGGAGGGAGACGGACTCTATTCTGTTGGGGTTTGGCAAAACACCTCAGGAGATCAATACTCGGCAGTGTTTGCCCATGAAATAGACGTTATTTTAACAGACGAGTTCACGCCCTTTCTCTACCCCAGCCAGTTTGTCAATTTTGCCTATGGGGACACCTCCACTACCCTGAGCCAACAACTTGTTGTTGGCGCGGTAACCGACGTGGATGCCATCAACAATATCTACCGATGGGTATGCGAAAACATCAGCTACGACATGCAAAAGGCCGCCACGGTGGCCTCCGGTTATCTTCCTAACAACACCAACACCATTGACACCGGCGAGGGCATTTGCTTTGACTATGCGGTGCTCACCGCCAGTATGCTGAGGGCGCAACGGGTACCGGCCAAGCTGGTTATCGGCTATGCCGGAACAGCCTATCACGCCTGGATGCAGGTGTATTCTGAAGAAAGCGGAATGATTTTTACTTACCGTTTTAACGGTAATGACTGGGTAACTATGGATCCAACCTTTGACGCAGCAGCAGGAGGAGCAGTAGACCTTGCGCAGGTAATTGGCGACGGGAGCAATTATCAACCAATGTTCTACTACTGAGGCAACACTTTAGGAGAGGTTAACGATGAGCGAGACACAAATCAAAAAACTGCTCAAACCAGCACAACTCAAAGTGCTATTCAGCAATCTGGAGATGATCACACGCTCTGGTTTGCCACTCTCTGAGGGCTTTGACATATTGCGCAAAAACGATGACGACCCGGCGGAAAAGGAATTAATCGAAATGCTCTACGACGCCGTCAACGAAGGCGAGCCCATCACCAAGGTGATGAGAAAGAGCGAGATAGTTCCTGAGTATGCCTGCTCACTCATCTCTATCGGAGAAAAAACCGGACGGCTGGAAGAGACCTTTGCCTCGCTTGCCGATTACTACATAAAGCGAGATGAGCTCTCCCGCTCTATTCGCTCCTCGGTGGTGTATCCGGTGAGCATGCTGGTGATGGTCTTTGTGGTAGTGGCGGTGCTGCTGGTGCAGGTTATGCCGGTGTTTGACCACGTCTTTAGGCAGCTGGGTTACGAGATGACCGGCATCTCCGCCGGACTCATGAGCGCGGGTGCCATTCTCGGCCAGTTTGGCTTTTGGATTGCCGGCATTATCTTTGCCATCGCAGTCATCGGCATCATCCTTGCGGTAACGCCGAGCGGCAGAAAGTTCTACAACACGCTCTTCCAAAGCGCCCCAATTACCCGAGACCTCTCGCTTGATCTTTCGGCCCAGCGCTTTTCGCTGGCCATGAGCTCAATGCTCAGCGCCGGCTTAGAGATTGACACCTCCTTGGAGTTTGCAGAAAAGCTGGTGGAGGACAAACGGGCAAAGAAGTCTGTAGGCAAGATTCGCCAGACAATAGAAGGCGGCGGATCCTTCCTTGAAGCCCTTGAAAAAAGCGGGCTTTATACCAAAAAAGACATGGCCCTGCTCTCCATAGGCATCAAAACCGGTGCCGACGCAGAGGCCATGAACCAGGTGGGCGAGCAAATCACCATAGCAACCGAGAGCCGCCTTGAGCGCCTGATAGCAACCATAGAGCCCACCTTGGTGGCCATCATGTGCGTGCTCGTTGGCTTGATACTGCTTTCGGTGATGCTGCCGCTGATGGGCGCCTTAACAGGTTTTTAAGGAGAAGATGTGTCTCGTAGTAGCGCCATAAAGAAGACCTCCCTGGCAAGCCGCATCCTGGGCTCTGTCTGGGTCAAGATGGGCGTGTTTATCACGGTCTTTTTGGTGTTCATCACGCTGGCGCTGAGCATGACGGAGAACAAGGTCCAGGTAAACCAGACGGACTTTTTAGCTGATGCCGTGCGACGCGCTGCCGTGCAGAGCTACGCCTTGGAGGGGCGTTTTCCCGATAACCTCAGTTATCTTGAGGAGAACTACGGACTCATCATCGACCACAAGCGTTTTGCCGTGTACTACGAACCTATGGGTGACAACCTGCTTCCGCAAATCAGGGTCATCGCCTTTAATCATTAAGCTGCAAACACGAGAGGAATTAAGCCATCTTGCAAACTCGCACAAAACATAGCACAGACTTACTCCTGGTGCTGCTACTGTTTTTTGTGTATGCAGGAAGCGCGCTTTTGCTGAGCGTTTTGGGAATCAGCGCGTACAGCCGCACGGTAGCAGTGCTGCAAGAAGGCTTTAACGAGCGCTCAGGCGTTCTCTATATTGCGCAGAAGGTACAGCAAAATGACCTGGCCGGCGGCGTGCAACTGAGTACCTACCAGGGAAATGACGCCCTGATACTGATAGAGCAAGAAACCGGCCAGGGCTTTGAGACTTGGATCTTCATCCAGGATGGATACCTCTGCGAGCTGATGATATCGTCCGGAGACCAGATCATCCCTGCGGCAGCCCAGCGCATCATGCCAATGAAGGAGCTCAAGCTGACGCTCTCAAAGGATAACCTGCTGAGTGTTTCTGTTACCACCGAAGCCGATTCAATCAATACCATCAGCCTGGCGCTCAGAAGCAGCGGGGAGGCATTTAACAGCGGAGGTAATCCGCCCCCTTCGCCTTCTGCCGCTCCGCCCAGAGAACCGGTAATCATGATACCTCCGGCAACTGAGGGAGGCTCACGCTAGTGGCCGCTCTCAACAAACAGACCGTTGTCCGCAGACGTGGCGCAAGTCAGCCGCCCCGCTCGCGCGCCTTTTTCTTGGAGCTTTTGCTTAACATGCTCGTCTTTGCCCTCTGTGCTGTTGTAGCCTTGCAAGTTTTTACAGAGGCCAAGATGACAACCGACAGAGCGGCGGCGCTCAGCACCCTTACGATTGAGGCCAAAGAACTGGCCGGCTATTACAAGGTCACAAACGGGGACGTAAGTGAGCTTGTTGCCAGCGGCGTCAGGGGAGACTTTGGTGAACTCAGCAGCAGTGGCGTGCTCAGGTATTACTATGACAGAGATTTTCAGCTGACCGAGGCCAATGCTTCCTACTACTGGCTTGAGCTTGCTCCGGTCTTGGGCATGGGTAGCTCGGTCTCGGCTATTGAGATTATTGCTTATCAGATGGGCCCATCTACAGGTGATTCAGTGTATGAGCTCTTCAGCTTTACGGTGGTTAACTATCAACCTCTCCCTCCAAGTCTTGAGCAGGGAGGTAGATAAAGATGGCTCAACAAGGCCCAGCTCCTTTTGTGAATCAACTAACAAGTGATACCACTAAAAAGCGCTCGGCTCTGGGTGTTGGTGTCACCACGCTCGTCACCATTATCGTGGTGGTGCTCTTAACGGCCTTTTCGGTGCTCTCGCTGGTGTCTGCCCTCTCCAGTGAGCGGCTCTCAGAGATGGCCGTAACCCAGATTGAGAATTACTATGAGGCCGACAGCGAAGCAACCGTTTGGTACGCAGAGCTAGATGCCTTTGCCGCGGGTCTCACGGGCAGCCCAGACGAGTACGCCAGGCAGTTGACCAGCGGCGGCTACACGCTGTTACAAGGCAGCGAAGATACGCTGCTGGTAACCCAGCGGTTTGATTTGAGCGAATTTAGGTCACTGGTGGTAACCGTGGCAATCAATGACGACAAAACAACTACAATCAAGCAATGGCAATCATAAAGGAAGGGTCAATCATGGATATTGAAGTGTTGCTCAAAGAATTAGTAGACAAGGGTGTAGCAGACATCTTCATCATTACCGGGTGTCCTGTCAGCTATAAAAAGGGAATGCTGATTGAGCCCCTTAACGATGTCAGCCTCATGCCTAACGATACCGAGGCGCTCATCACGCAAATCTACAAACTGGCCGGAGACCGCTCTATGGAAACCATCCAGGATAAGGGCGATGACGACTTCTCCTTTGCCATCAAGGGTGTCAGCCGTTTTAGAGTCAACACCTATAAACAGCGCGGCTCGCTGGCTGCCGTCATTCGTATTGTGTCGTTTGCCTTGCCTGACCCGGAGAGCTTGAATATCCCCGCCTCTGTGATGGATCTGGCTGACTTGCGCCGTGGCTTGGCTTTGATTACCGGCCCGGCAGGCAGCGGCAAAACCACAACCTTGGCCTGCCTGATTGATCGTATCAACTTTAGCCGCAATGCCCATGTCATTACCCTTGAAAACCCCATTGAGTTTTTGCACCGGCACAACAAGAGCCTTATCTCGCAGCGCGAGGTCTTTATTGACTCGGTGAGCTACGCCAAGGCTCTGCGGGCTGCTTTGCGGGAGAGCCCCGACGTTATCTTGATTGGCGAGCTGCGCGACCCAGAGACCATCTCCATTGCTCTTACCGCCGCCGAGACGGGCCACCTGGTTCTCTCAACCTTACACACGGTTGGCGCCGTGAATACCGTTGACCGCCTGGTGGATTCTTTCCGCGCCGAGCAGCAGGCTCAGGTGCGCATGCAGCTTTCTATGGTGCTGCAAAGCGTAATCTCGCAGCAGCTCATCCCGGCGGTGGACGACTC
>WRBR01000032.1 GCA_009784425.1 Coriobacteriia bacterium
AGAAGGCTTCCACAGGTGCCGTTCTTCTGCGCTGACGCCGTTCAGGCTCTACTTGCGTCATGCCGTACAGGCGCCAGTATTCCAAGGCTGATCTGTGACTGATAAGGAGCTCCATGACACGATTGTAGCTGTTTTTATCCGAGTTGCATCGTAAAAGGCGATTTTTTAACGAGCAGAAAAACTGCGCTTTTTGCAACAAGCCATCTACCAGCACTTTAGCCCGGCACGAGAATCAGGCATTCTGTCTTGACCTCGCAAAATCGCCTTTTTCGATGCATCTCGGATATAAACCGAGAGCCTTGTGTCACGCGGCCCTCAGGCAGGAGTTTTCAGGGACAAGAAGACGTTGCAATCCGGAGGGACGTTCCGCGCAGGTCATTTTGGCGACTCGTTGGGATTGTTCCTCCGGGCTGGGTGTCACTCAGCTTTGTCTGGGCAGGTTTCGGGGTTGAGGATTTCCTCGTGCATCTCTTTGACCTCGCCTATGGTCTCGCGCAGGGTGACTTGCTTCTCTTTTGCGTGGGCATCTTGCCGGGCTTTGTTCTCGGCATTGATGACAGCCATCTCCTCGGGGGTGACTGTCTTGATGTGACGTGCAAAGTAGTAGAACATGAAGAGCATCATCACTATCAAGAATATCTTTACGACGAGCAAAGGAACAAAGATGAGCGAAAGCGTCATCATGAGCGCGGCAATTCCCTGGCAATAGAGTTTTGTCTTGAGCGTCATGGAGCGATTCTTTATAAAGCCTTCCAGGTTGTCTTTATACAGCTTGGTGGAGGTGAACCATTTGTTAAAGCGCTCGGAACCCTTGGCAAAGAAAAAGGAGGCAAGAAGGAGGAAGGGTACGGTTGGCAATACGGGCAAAAAGGCGCCTACCGCGCCGAGCCCAAAGAAGAAGAAACCTAAACCTATGTAAAGTATCTTAAGAGGATTCATCTATACCTTTCGGTAGCCTAGTATTTGCTACTGACACAATAACATATCTCAGCTCACACCAGCAAAGTGCCCTGCTCAGCCTAAGGTTGGATTATGGTTGGGTCAGACTTCAGAGATATCAATGCTCCTTAATATGGTAGCCTGAGCGGGCAATGGTTTCTCGCGTGAGACCATTTGCTAGAGCAACTTGAGAGAGATTTTGAAAGAAGAGAAGCACTAACTGGATGACCAACGCATTTAGCATAAAAAAAGGCCCTCTCTTAGCTGCCTTGATGATGGTGGCTTTTCTTGTGGCTATGGAAAGCACTGTGGTAGTGCTGGCAACGCCTATCATAGCCAAGGATCTGGCAGGTTTTGAGCTCATGAGCCTGATCTTTGCCAGCTATCTTATTGCCTGTGCCATAACAACGCCTATCTTTGGTCGCCTGGCTGACCGCTTCGGCAGAAAACCCATCCTGTCCATCGGCATTGTGATCTTTGTTGTAGGGTGCCTGCTTTGCGGGCTGGCCACCAGCATGGTGACGCTCATTATCTTCAGGGCAGTCAAGGGCCTGGGAGGCGGAGCGCTCTTTAACCTCGCTTATACGATTATCGGTGATGTATTTCCCGTTGAGAAGCGGGCCCCCATCTTGGGCGCGCTCAGCGCAGTTTGGGGTGTGGCAGGAGTGGCGGGGCCGGTTATTGGCGGTTTTCTCATTGAGGCCTTTTCTTGGCAAGCCGTCTTTTTTGTGGGCATACCCATTGGCCTTGCGAGCCTGCTTCTTTTGGGCATCTCTTTTAAAGAGGACTTTGCTCCCCCCACCTATAAGCGCAAGCTGGACCATTGGGCGGGTATCATCACACGGCTCTCTGTCTTTACCAACAGCATTGCCTTTGTTGCCTGTGTCATTTTGCTGGGGATAGATGTGTATCTCATGCTCTACCTGCAAGATATATTGGGGTGTTCTCCCTTGGTTGCAGGACTGGCGGTTTTGCCGCTTTCGTTTTCATGGCTTGCTGCCTCATACTTCAGTGGAAAACTGGCTATTCGTTTTGGTGGCAAGGCAGTGCTTGTTGTTTCAGGAGTTGTGCAGGTGATTGCAGGTGCGCTGCTCGTTACGATTGACCAGAACACTCCGCTCTTCCTTGCCATTTTCTACGCTTTTATCACGGGATTTGGCCTGGGAGGCCTGCTGACGGTGACTACCATCATCATCCAGGAGTCGGTTGGCTATGAAAAGCGGGGAACAGCGGTGGGCATAAACAGTCTGGTCAAGACCGTTGGGCAGGCTGTAGGAGTCTCGGGCCTGGGGATTGTTCTCAACTTACACCTTGCCAGTTACTTTGCTGGGGCCGGTCATGAAAACCTTGACATCAGCAGCCTGCTGCAAGGTGGCACGGTTGACTCGCTGGTGAGCAGCGAAACCATCATCTCTGCCCTGGACAGCGGCATTGAACTACTCTTCATCATCATGCTTGCCTTGAGCATAGCCTCAGTAGCCCTCGCCCTCCTCATGCCGCGAGTAAGCCTGGGCGGCACAGGGCAAGAGTAAGAGGGTTATGACAGGAGGGCGTGTGACAGGAGGGCGTGTGACAGGTCCAAAAGTTTTTTATTGTAGACTATTGTATATTAGGTTACGTTAGTCTATAATCTAATACAACATATGTACTTGCGTTAAAAGGAGGAACCGTGGATACACAAGGATTCTTTGCCTCATATCAGGCAGGAGCACTCAGAAATAACCAGCGCACTACACTTAATCCCGAGTCTCAGGAGCACACGCAGCTGCCGGCAGATCTGCCTCCCCCTTACGGTGAGCCGGTCAACATGAACTACGCTGAGGGGCTTTTGGTAGACTACCCTCCCCCGGACAGTATGCCTGTAATGCAGGAGCCACAGGCGCTTACGCCAGCTGCAGCAGGCTTTCCCCCACCGGTGGGCGTGCCTGTCTATGGGGATGCCGTTCAGGTGTCAGCGCAGCCTCCTTTGCAACCACATCTACAGCAACCAATGCAGCCTCCTTTGCAGCCACATCTACAACAACCAATGCAGCAGCAGCCGGCACCTCTCCCAGCACCTTCCCCGGCGCAGCTACCAATGCAACAGTTGACGCAACAGCCGATGCATCAGTCGATGCATCAGTCGATGCAACAGCCGATGCAACAGTCGATGCAACAGCCAATGCATCAGTCGACGCAACAGCCGATGCATCCGCCCCCAGCGCAACCCCCGTACATCGCCGACTATTACAGCAACCCGGGGTACCCAACAAAGAGTAGTTCGTCCTTTGAAAGCTGGATTGGGCGCAACGTAATAGGCATAATCGCCTCCGTATTGGTGTTTCTCGGCATTCTGTTTCTTGGGTTTTTGGTCATCCCCACCCTGGGAGACTGGGCACAAATTGCCCTGATGTTTGTACTCAGCGCGGGGCTCACCGCAGCCGGCGCTGCCTTGACAATAAAAAAGAAAAACTACTTCACCCAATCACTGCTGGGGTGCGGGTGCGGCTCAATCTTTATATCCATCATGATTACCCATCTGTACTTTCAAGCTATCCCTGACATAGCCGCCTTTACTTTGCTACTGGTTTGGCTGGTGGGAATGCTCGTGCTTGTGAAAACGGTAAACTCGCTTCTCATCAGCATCATCGCGCACGCGGGGATGATTATCTCGCTCTCTTTAGCGTACACGGCTGGCATGAGTCAAGATCGCCTGGTCTTTATCTTGGTATACCACGCAATTTCCGTAGGCATCATCATCGCCGCAGGCATCCTTTTCTATAAGAAAACAATGAAGCTGGGGCTCTTTGCATCGCTGGGTATGTCTCTTGTAGCCGTGCTTGCCCTGTATGAATTTTTCATCGATACACTAACTGCGGGCAGCGGCCTCCAGATTGGTTTAACCATCGCGATTTTCTGCGTTCAGCTCATTGGAGCCTTAGTGCTCTCGTTTGCCCTTGTGCAGTCTTTAGCCCGCTTGCAAAGCGGAGAGGCGCGCGTTATTGGGCATCTTGTTAACATTACCTTGCTGTTTGGTGTGATTCTTGTAGCGGCCTATCTCTTCCTCATCAATGTCTTTGCTCAGGTACTTTACGGAGAATCAGTGTACTTTGCATCTTATCTCACCCCCATGTACAACGTTGCACTAGCTCCCACAATCATCGCCGCCGTGGTGGCTTTTGGGTATCTCTTTGCGAGCATTTTCCTGAGCAGGAGACTGCAGCTCAACAGAGCGCTCGTACTGATTTCGGTGATTGCCTCATGCCTCTTTGTTGCCCTGCTCGCGATGATTCTGTATCTTTTTGCAGCGGTTTGGCACTCCTCTGCATTCCATATACCGGGACTGATAGTGATAGCAGCAGTGCTCGCAGCCTGCTGGCAAATCACCAAAGACAAAGTGTATCTCTGGCTGTCCTTTAGCGTATTGATGGCTGACCTTGCCTGCATGCTCTTTTACGGCTACTATGCGCTTGCTGTTTACCGCTCGATTATCATTGGCCTGGTTTACCTGGCGCTGAGCCTGGCGTTCTTGGTCTACCTTTGGACTCGCCTCAGCAAGCAAGAGAGGGCGGGCATGCTCACTGGCTTTAAGCTTTTGATGCTGGGCATGGCTGAAGTCTCAATTCTGGCAATCTTCTCCGAACACGCATCTCTGGAAGCAGTGCCCCTCCTTATTGTCACCACTGCATTCCTGGTGCTGTTCTTCTTGAAGTTTGACGCGCGGCATATAACCCAGGGAAGTTTTTGGGTGTTCATGCGCATCCATGAGCTTGTCCTGATTGCTGCCAGTTCTTTGCTCATAGCCTCACGTGGCGGTCTTTGGTTTTCCCCCGCGCTCTCTCTTGCTCTCGCGGTTTTGAGTATTGCGCTTTTGGTGTGCACCGTTTACAGCATAAGCCGCGCTGCAGGCAGGCACGGCTGGCTGGGGGCGTTTGCGGGCATCTGCTTTACGCTTGCGGTGATTGCGCCCCTCGCAGGAATCACGGCTTGGCTTGATGTGCCTTATGTGCTGAGCCTGGTTTTGATGATAAGCGCGCTAGTCTGTGTAGTTGGAGGCTTTTTCACGAGGCTCAAGCCCCTGCGCGTCTATGGCCTTGTGCTCATCCTCTGCTGTGTTTTGAAGCTCGTGCTTCTTGATATGGGCGATGCGGAGACCCTTATGCGCGTGGTGGCCTTTATCACGGGAGGGCTCATCTGCTTTGGCATTAGCGCCCTTTATAGCTATGCCGTCAAGCGCCTTGATGCGCCAGCCCCGCGGTAGCTAGCGCCTTGATACACCGGCGCAGTAGTGCACTGATGTACAATACGTAACAGCAGTCTATGATCTGGATGATCAGCTGGCTGTGCCTGCCAAACTACGGATCAAAGGACTGCTGTTATGTTTGAAAAGCCCAGAGACTCTCGCCAGCGCTACACCAAGCAATGCCTGTTTGACTCGTTTCTTTATGCCCTGGAGACCAAGCCTGTCTCGGCAATCACCGTGAGTGAGATCAGCGCTGACGCAGGCGTTTCTCGCAAGACCTTTTACAAGTACTACTCAGACCAATTTGCCCTTTTGCTGGCAATGCAAGACGACCTCTTCATTGGCTTTGAAGAAGAGCTGGAGAGTCTTCCCCGTGACATCTTTGCCATCGTGCCGGCGCTTATCAGGTTTTCTGACCGGCACCGCGTGCTGCTCAAAGCAGTGTACGAAAACCGCGGAGAGGGAAACTTCATAGACCGGGTTGTAGACTACCTCTATGCCGAATATCACGAGGTATGGGAGCAACAAAACCCCGAGCTCTCAAAGAAGGCTGTTGAGTTCCTCTTCTTCTATGTAGTCTCAGGTCTGGTGGGAATCATTGGGCACTGGTTATTCAACGAACCCGAGATGTCTGTTGACGAGGTAATCGAACAAGCCGGCTTTTTGCTGCACCTCACCACTCCTCAGATTGCGTGAGCCAGGGAGCCGTGTGACAAAACAACTGTCATTATGGTTGAGAAGTTGAGCAGGCAAATGCAACCTTTTCTTGGGCTGCGCGGTACTATAAATAGGAATGCTGAAAATAAGAATCAGGGAGTACGCAATGTCCTTAATTATCGTATTAATAATGGTGCCAACTTTCATAGGCGTAGGGTGTCTGGGCGTACTTCTGGGCAAGAAGCTGGTTATGAGGAACCCCGTTATCATTGCAGGTTATACAAAAAAGAGCAGAGTTGTGATACATGACGAACGTCTTAAGCCTGCGTTTTGGAAAATGCAGAAATGGTTTAGCTGGTTTTTGCTTGCTGCAACCTGCGTGCCAGTGCTTGCCGTTTTTGCAGCGCTTGACAGTAACTGGCCGCTTGTTGTTGGTGTGATGGCGGTTGGTGCAATAGTAGTAGCGGTTCTATTTGCAGTTTGGCGCAGAAACGTGGCAAATTTCCACAGATTGAAGAACGAATGGGGCGTTGTGCAGTATATTGATGAGACTGTTGTAAGGGGCGAGGTAACCGCTCAGCAGAAAAAAATGCTCCCATTATTCGTTATCTTAGCAGTAACATTCTCGCTTAACACTGCGCTGCAAATGAAATCAGGCAATTTGTACCTGGGCATTTTCTGCGCCTTAATGGCAGTCTATACATTAGGTTACACAATCTTTATCGCCGCAAAAAAGAAGCAATCATGAACAAAAGAAAACGTACAGATTTATGGCAGCGACCTCAGGCTGTTGTTTTTCTTGTCTTGAGTATATTGATGGCTTTGATGTCTCTTTTCCTCACGTTCAGTATTGGTGGATCGACTCAAGATATCGCAAGAGCAATCGCCATTGGCATCATTGCTTCGTCTCTCTTTGCAATACCGTTTGTGCTCAACCTCTTTGCACGCAGAGCGCTGCGGGCTCAAAAAAACAAGAAGGCAGCGAGGCTACAGATTGCAACCACGATTATCCTTATCCTGCTAGCCGCTTTACTGGTAGCGATGGCAATAGGGTCAAACAGGTTAATGGTTGTTGGTGCTCCACTGCTCATATTCTTCACCCTCTACATTTTTGTGATAGCGCCAATCACTTGGCTCGTAGCTAAAAGCTTTAATGTGAAGAAGCAGAAAAACTCCAAGAGGCTCAGGCTGGCTGCAGCGATATACCTCGCAGCGCTTCTCACGATAGCGGTAATCGCGGTAGGGGCGTTTAATGGGGCAAGAGGTAATTCTTCAGACAGCTTGGTGATAGCGGCGGCGGTGGAATACCTTGAAGTGCGCTATCCCGACGAAGAATTTGAGAGAGGAACTTTTTCCAGCTCGGGTGGCCCGGATAACCCTGAGGGGACTTACCAGGTTTACTTCTCCCCAGCCGCTGGCAAAGACCTTGTGTTTGAGGTACAAATGCCCGGAAATAACCTGGAAGACATCAAAGACAACTATATCTACAAGCAGATTGAAAAGAAGCTCAAAAAAACAGTTGAGGAAGGGTTTGAAGCGCAGGGCTTAGAAGCCGACACCTACTTTTTTATTGAGCTTGACAATGAAGGATTCAATGTAGAGCCTGTCAACGACATGAGAGAGTTCATGCTCCTTTACCCAGAAGCGAGGATTAGAGGCGAAGTCTTCATTCAGAGAAATGATTTGTGGGGCTTGGATTTGGGTGTGACAATTGAGACGGTATCCAGAAATGTTTACGAGGCCTTTGACTGCGAGCTGGAGCTGGAGCTGATGATCTGTGTTGTGAACATGCCAAGTAAAGTCTACGAGAACAGAATGCAGCAGAAAGGAAGACATTCAGCAATAGATTGGAAGAAAGTCTATTTTGACTCTTCAGAGATTAAAAGCATCTTTATCTATAACTACAATGAAACCGGCGGAGATATAGGCGCCGAGGAGCAAAACGAGCGCATTGCCCATGAATACCAAGACGAGCTTCTTCTGCAAGATTTCCTCCGTAATAATCCAACCAATTGATTAACAAGAAGGAGGCACAAGATGGAACCTGACAGGGGCTGGGTCATTTTGTCTTTGTCCTTAGTCTGGGAAAGTGACTCAGTGGCACAGCGTGGTCAGTTCCTGCCGCGTTTGCACGCAAAAAGATGATTTTTAGCTCTAAAAACCCCCCAATCAAGCTAAACTGCCGTCAAAATCGTCTTTTTGCGTGCAAACGCGGCAGGAACTGACCACGCTGTGCCACTGAGTCACTTTCCCCGTCAGGTTAAGTTGTACTTTTCTCTTTTTTACTCCTCTTAGGTGTGGAACAGAGGGACGGGGTTGGTGTGGAACAGAGGGACGGGGTTGGTGTACCACTTTTTGTTCCAAAAAGTGGTACACCAACCCCGTCCCTCTGTTCCACACCAACCCCGTCCCTCTGTTCCACACCAACCCCGTCCCTCTGTTCCACACCAACCCCGTCCCTCCTGTACCACTTTCTAAGCTAAGTTGTTCCTTTCTCTTTTTTGCTTCTTTTCTTGAGCAAGATTATGGTCGTAGTAATGGCACCCAAGGCCGCAACAAGTAGTATCCACCACGGAAACATGGCTTGCTGATTGCTGGGGTCAGTGCTGGCCATAGGTGCTTCGCTTTCTTCTATGGTAGCTGCTGGCGGTGCGTTATCGAGTCTATTGCTTTCTGCGACGGGTGGATTGACAGGGGTGTTATTACTTTCGGCGGCAGCTGGCGCTGGAGTTGGGCTTGTTGCTGCAGCAGCAGACAATGGCAGTGAGCCAGGTGTGGGTGCTGGGCTGGGTGTTGACCCTGGATTGGGTGTGGGCACTGGATCAGGCGTGGGTATTGGGTCGGGGGTAGGCACAGGGTCAGGCGAGGGTATTGGCACAGGCTCAAACAGCGCCTTGATTGTCACGCTGTTGTCTGGCATGACAAAAGAGGTCGTTAAGCTTGACAAGTCAGCGAGCACCGCACCACCGCTGACAACTTCCCAGCGCACAAGGCGGTTGCCACTGTTGGGCGTTGCAGTCAGAGTTACTGCTGTATCAACTATGGCGTGTGCAACGCTTGCGAGAGCTACACCGTCTCCCTCACTTTCTACATTTATAGGATGCTCAGTTGGCGGGATGACTTTATAGGTGGCCGTTGCTGCAAGCGCCTGTGCAGGCATGAAAATCGCAACCACTTCGGATGTTTCGCTTGTATTATTAGCAAAGGTCACGCCAGCATCAAATACCCATCTGTCAAACATATAGCCCTCTGGGGGAGCATCCGCTGACAGGGTAACTGTTGTGCCTGCCAGATACTCTCCTCCTCCTTTGCCGTCGCTTACGGTCATCAAATACGTCCTTGGAAGCACGGTAAAGGCAATGTGCATTGTGCGCACCGGCAGCATGGGATAGAAACCATAGGGCTTAGCTTCAAAGACTACCACTGCTCTATAGGTTCCTGGAGACAGGCCTTCCAGCGGCCTTACTTGGGCGCCAAAAATAAAGTATCCGAATAAGCCGTTGGGGATGCTTCCGCTGGTGAGACCAACCAAGGAGAATACCCTGTCTTCTGCGTACCCACTTGATGATCCAAGGCTGACTCGCCAGCCTCCGTCATAGGTTCCCGCAAGCAACTGACTATGAGTCATCCATGCATGAACATATGTTGCATCATAGCCTTCGACGGCACTCCAGTTATAGTCGGCTGTTGGAGGGGGCAAGGTCGGAATCTCCTCAAACACCGCCATAATCTCTACCGCACTATCCGGCATGATGAAGGTATTGCCGGTAATGGTAATATCGCCACTCAAAACCTGCCAGCCAACAAAGCGGCTGCCGCTGCCTGCCGTCAACATTAAAGTAATAGGCGTGTCCTTTGCCGCAGATTGAAGGTGCGCACTAGCCGTGCCGTTGCCAAAAAACACGACGGCAATAATATGATTGCCAGCCGGTATGGGCTCATAGGTAGCCGTTATCTCTACATCGTGCTGGGGCATAGAAAACTGCGCTACAGGACTGGTTTCGCTCGTGCCGTTTATGTAAGTGAGCGCTGTATCGGCTTGCCACTCTTTGAACTGCTGTCCGGCGGGAGGTGTGTGTGCTATGAGTTGCACGGGGGCATCAGCCGGATACCAACCGTAGCCAAGACCGTTATCTACGGTAACCAAATACGTAATTGGGTATACGGTGAATACAATTTCCATGTTATGCACCGGCATCATGGGATAGGCTCCATAAGGCTTGGCCTCAAAGTGCAACACGGCACTGTAGGTACCGGGAGCCAAGCCTTCAGCCGGCCTGACATTTGCAAAAATACTATAGTAACCAAACACGCCATTGGGGACGCTTCCGCTGGTGGCGCCTACTAAAGTAAAGGAGCTTCTGTCTGCATCGTCACCAAAGGAACTCAAACTTACTTGCCAGCCTCCGTCTAAAGTTCCTGCAAAGAGTTGATCAAATGACAGCCTTACCTGATAATCTGCTGGGTCGTAGCCTACAAGGGCGTGCCAGGAAGCAATGCTCGCAGGTGCAAGCTCCATCGCAGCTAGATTGCCCTGCAATTCCATCTGCTGCCCAGCTTCAGCTGCTGATGGGCTTATGTCCTGAAGGGGTACAGAGTCGCCCAATGCTGCCTCGCACTCGGGCGTAGATTCAGCAGTGCTCAAATCGCCTATAACGCAATTTGCATCGCAAGCATGATTACAAGGCACCGCTGTCGCGTAAGTGCAGCTGCCGTCCGCGCAATAGTGTATGCAAGCTGCGCCGCCCTCATCGCAGGCCTCGTCATGCACATGATTGCAAGGCACAGCCGCCTCAAACACACAGCTGCCATTGCCACAGACGTGCTCGCAGCCACCGGCTGCACTGTAGGGTGCCGCACCCGACAAAGCCGGTACGATGAGAATGAGTGCCAAAACAACGGCTAATGCTTTTCTTGTTCTTTTCATGATAGTGAATCCTCCTGCCGTAAATCGCTTTTAGGTTTTGTTTGAACCTGTACCATTTCCAACATTTCGCAGATGGTAAGGGTTGCCCCATTTTGCCAATAGATTCGTTCGCCATCCGTTATTGGTGCACCGCATTTGTTCAGGGCAACATCGCAAAACAGCGGCTCATCTGCCTTGGAATCGAGTAATAAGTGAATGCCTGACCCGTTAGCAAAGACAACATCCAGCATCATGCCTCTGCCCTGGCTGTCGCAAAAAGCGTCATCCACCCAGACTTTCTTTATCCTCAATTCACTCAATGCAAACACCTTTTCCGAGTGGTTTCAATCATTACCCTCAAACGAAATAATTTGGCGAATTATTAAGCCTGTGTGTAATAATTCCTCTAAAAACGCCAAATGCGAACAGGATTTTCCTGTTCGCACTCGCTTTTTTACGGCACCAAAATAAGCTATGAATGACTGAATGTCAAGAAGTATTTTTTACCGGAAAGCTCAAAACGATGGAAAGACCACTCCCCTCCTCGCCCTGCGCAGCAACACTGCCGCCAGAGCCCTCCATGATGCTTTTGACGATATATAAACCCAAGCCGCTTTCTCCCTCTTTGCTCCCCCGGGCCGGGCCGCCTTTGTAAAAGCGCTCAAAGATATGCGGCAGGTGCTCTGGCGCAACTCCGCTGCCCGTGTCGGTTATGGTAACGATTGTTGCCGCCTCTCTATTCTCCGTTGAGATAGTAATGCTGCCGCCGTTTGGGGTGTGGCGCGCCGCGTTATAGATAACGTTGTCAAACACGCTGTAAATGAATTGCGGGTCTATGGCAATCTCTCTGTCTTGGCTCACGGTTATGTCAAAGAGAATCTCTCTGTCATCCAAAAACTCGTCGTGCTTTTCTTTCACCCTCACCAGTAAGTCAAGAAGAGAAACCCACTGCAGAGAGTACAGGTTGCTCCCCGCTTCGATGCGCGTAACCTGAAACAGATTGTTTGTCAGCCTCTGCAAATCAAGATTCTTCTGATACGCTGCTCGTACTTGGCGTTGGTACTCGGTGCTGCTTTGTGTTTCTGCCTGCCCCAAGAGCGTTTCGAGATTAACGCTCAGCACAGACAAGGGCGTTCGTAGGTCATGGGAGATGTGTGCAATCATGTCCCTCAACCAGGTTTTTGAGCGCAGGGTTTCTTCGTTTTCCATGAGGTCATGCCTGAACAAGCCCCAATACAAAATAAGAATAGAGACCCCAAAGAATATGGGACCATAGTTTGCACCGGCAAGCGAGGGGCCGAGTACAAACAAAAAGCCTGCGAGAACCGGCGTAAGTGCCCCAAAAATCAAGAGGTAGAGATTTGTGCGCTGCCCTCTTTTTACCGAGCGCATCTTGCTCAGGATGATTGCAACAGAGAGGACAACGCAAACTGTTGGGTGCACTACATTGAGCAGGTAGAGAGGCCCGGGTACCACAGCCAGATTGTTAACGGCTGATACATCGTCGTACCAGAAATCGGAGTAAAAAAGTAAGTGCCGATCGGTAGTCCACTGAAGCAGTATGATTGCGAGAGCCGAAACAAAAATCAAAATGTTAATGGCTTTGGGTAGGGCTCTATCGCAGTACTTTTGAACAAACATCAAAAACAGGGGTGCAACCAGCCCAAAACCCAGGTACATGATTCTCATAGCGGTTAAGCCACCATCTGCGGTGTTTGCCAGCATCTCAAGGATGTACCCCAGCTCTCCCACCACGATGCAGAAGATGGCCATAACGATGTACTCACGTTTTTCGCTCTTCATGCGTGTCAGAACCAAGAAGCCCAAAACTGCAGACAAAACCATGGTTGCCGCGGTAACTATCAGTACAAAGGTGCCCATCAAGTTGCCGTGTGTTGTTTGGGTTGTTTGGGCTGTTTGGCGGGCACCAGACAGTATCCTATGCCGTAGCGGCTTTCGATTCGACCAACTATGTCTTCGGCGCACTCCAGTTTGCGGCGCAGCTTTAGGACCCAAACGGCAACTACGCCAATCTCCGCGTTGCTGCGCCAGATCTTTTCCAGAATTTCTTGCTTGGAAAAAACCGTGTCCGGGTTGTCAAAGAACAGCATAAACAGGTCAAATTCCTTTTGAGACAGCAGTATGTTCTTTTCTGCCAGATGCACAATCCGGTTATCGCGGTCGATATAAAAATCTGCCTGCGGTTTTCCTTTGTGCTCGGTGCGCCGCATGAGCGTGAGTATGCGTGCCGCTAATTCCTTCAAGCTGTACGGCTTAGTCATATAGTCATCTGCGCCCGACATTAATCCTTTCACCTTGTAATCAGGCTCGTCTAGGCAGGATAAAAACAAGATGGGCGTGTCTGTGATGGTGCGCGCCGCTTTGCAGAGGGCAAATCCGTCCAAATCGGGCAGAAGAATATCAAGCACCACACAGTCAAAGCGCTTTTCGTTAATACAGGTAATGGCTTTGATTCCCGTGTTGGCGCAGGTAACCAAAAACCCACGCTCTGTCAGGTACTTCCTGTTGGCTGCCAGGATTTCCTCATTGTCGTCCACGAGCAAAATCTCAGGCGTCAAATCATTCTCCTGTTCACGACGATGCGTTTTTTGTTACTTCTTTCTAGTGCCAAACAAGCCGCGCGCAAGCTCTCTGCTCGCAGTTCTACCAAACTGCGACAAGGTGCTGGTCAACGCCTTTTCAAGCGGAGTGGCCCTGCTGCTGCTTCTGCCGCCACTTGGTTTTGGCTTTGGCTTTGCTGCCTCTTTTTCTTGTTGCTGAAGCTCCTTTTGTTGCTGGGCTTCAAGCGCTTCTTGCTCTCGTTGTTGTGCTTCTCTTTGCTTATTCTCCTCAAGCGCCTCATACGCTGAGTATCGGTCAAAGGGCTCGGCGTACTTTGCATAAAGTGGCGAGCTCTTTGTGATGCTCTCAACAAGCTCTGGGTCGGCCACGCCGCCCCCGCACCTCAGCGGATAGATGAATCCGCGTTTTACCATCTGAGGCGACCCCACTTCATCGAGCGCAGAAATAAGAGCCTCACCGTTAGCGAGTTCGCTGATGGCAGTCTCGCTGTTGAAGTCAGGATTAGACCTCAGTGAAGCAGCTACCGCTTTTATCGCCTTTTGATCGTTTGGCGTGAAGGGCCTCAGCGCATGTTGAATCTTATTGCCGAGCTGTGACAGCACTGCGTTAGGAATGTCCGAGGGATTTTGGGTAATGAAGAAGATGCCCACGCCCTTTGAGCGAATGAGCCTGACGATTTGCTCGATTTTCTGCAGCAGGGCCTTAGGAGCGTCTTTGAACAACAGATGTGCCTCGTCAAAGAAGAAGACCATCTTGGGCTTTTTGGGATTGCCAACTTCTGGCAATGTCTCAAACAGCTCAGAGAGCATCCAAAGCAAAAACGTGGAGTATAAAAGCGGGTCTTGGGACAAAGAAACACAGTCCAGGATGTTAACGGCACCGCGACCTTGATCGTCTGTGGTAAACCAGTCTTGTAAGTCTAGCTCCGGCTCGCCGAAGAAGCTTTCTGCGCCGGCCGACTCCAACGTGAGAAGCCTTCGCTGTATGGCGCCAACGCTTGCAGTGGTGATGTTTCCATACTGTGTGGTGAATGCCTTGGCATTGTCACCCGCATACTGCAACATAGACCGCAGGTCTTTGAAGTCGAGCATGAGCAGGTTGCTGTCGTCAGCAATCTTGAAGACAATCTGCAAAACACCAGTCTGAGTATCGTTGAGTCCCAGAATTCGCGCAAGCAAGATGGGGCCCAGGGTTGATACAGCAAGGCGCACGGGTATGCCCTTTTGACCAAAGAAATCAAAGAACGTCACCGGATAAGCTGTGGGGGTATAGTCTTGAATCTTCAGGTATTCAATACGATCAGTAATCTTACCTTTCAGTTTGCCCGGTTTGCACATGCCGGACACATCGCCTTTGATGTCAGCCAAAAAGGTCGGTGTTCCCATCTCGGACAGAGCCTCGGCAATCGCCTTCATGGTGGTTGTTTTGCCGGTGCCTGTTGCGCCGGTGATCAGCCCATGCCGATTCATCATTTCAGGGAGAAGGTAAATGGGGTCGGCACCGTCATTGCCACTTGCAATCCAAATTTTATTTTCATCTTTCAGGTACATAGCAGCCCCTCCTATTTGAGCGCCTTAAGGTCTTCTGATAATAACAAATCTACCTGACTTCTCCTAGAGATAAGTGCTGATTCATGAAACTTGCAGAACTTGACAGGGACATACGAGGGACGTATAACTGTGTCAAAGAAAACGACGGGAGAATTAAAGCCATGAACAATAGCTACGAGGAACTCTTTGCCTTGTTCAAAGAGCATGCAGATGTTGAGCTTGCCGCTGAAATGAGCGCCTACATGCGCAGCCTGTTTCCGTTCCTGGGCATTAAGACTCCGGTGCGCCGCAAGCTCTCAAGCACTTTTATCAAAGCGGCTAAGAAGGAGTCTCAAATAGATTGGGAGTTTGTCTCGCGCTGCTGGGAACTGGAGCGCGAGTTTCAATACCTAGCATTGGATTATCTGCAGGCTGTTTCTAAGCTTCTTGTGCGCGAGGATATTCCAAGGCTACGCGAGCTTGTAATTGCCAAGTCTTGGTGGGACACCGTTGATGCCCTTGACTCCTTCATTGGCAACATTGTGTTTGGTAACCCCGAGCTCAAGAAGCTCATGATTGCCTGGAGCCTCGACGATAACCTCTGGATCAGGCGTATTGCCATCAACCACCAATTGCAGCACAAGGACAAAACAGACACAGCGCTTTTTGAGCAGATACTCGTTAACAACTTTGGGCAAAATGAGTTCTTTATCAACAAAGCCATTGGTTGGTCACTCAGGGAGTACAGCAAAACCGATGCCCCCTGGGTCAGCGATTTTCTCGCCAGATACGAGGGGCAGCTTGCTCCTCTCTCCGTGCGCGAGGCAAGTAAGTACCTGAATTAGGCTGCTGCAAGGCAGAGAGTGGCTTAAAGGGCACTCAGAGAAAAACCCCCGCTCGTTGGGAGCAAAGGGTTTATTCTCAGTCAAAGGGCAGCCACGCTGCCCTTTTTTGGTTATTCTTTAAGCCTTTAGTGACTCTTTTTCATGGCCCTCAGTCTTATGGGCAAAAGGATTAAGAGAGCACTGAGTAAAAGACCCATTGCAATCAAGGCTAACACATGCTGCCCATCGCCTGCTTGCGCTAATGCTGGAGGAGGTGATTCTACCTCCGCTTCGCTTACCAGTACGTCTGAAGCTGGGAGCACGATGGTCATGTCATCGTCAACGACAACTTCCACCTTTTCGTAGTAAGTGCCAGCAGGAGAGATTACCTCAGTCCAAAAAGCCACGGACACATGGGTCAGCATGTTGATTTGAGCGATTCCTGTACTGCCCGTATTACCAAGCAGAATCCGGTGCAGATTCACATCGGTCACAGGAACCAGAGTTTGGATAAGCGCGGCCTCAATAGCCGGTATATTACTCAGATCCATGAATATATCCGCATTTTGGGTGAAGTCTTCGGTGCGAACCTGTACGAGTGGTGCAGCAGGATCGCCGATGTAGACTACGGCATGCATTGTTCCAACACTTGCAAGATTACCCGCGCTTACTGCAGAAATCTGTGCTGGTGGCAACACCAAGAGTACTCCCGTTGTGCCCTCTACGCCGTATCTGTTGGCACAACCGCCGCCAATTCCAGCTCCATGACCTCCACCGTTAGCCGTAATGTTGCCGCCATAGATAATCACATGGCCACTATACTTTGGGGTACTACCATATCCACTTCCACCGATTCCGGCACCGTGGTATCCGGCTGTTGCAGTAATTGTGCCTGACATAATTACCACATTGCCACCAGTGAGATATCCCGCCGAAGATCGATACCCTGCTCCAATTCCAGCCCCAAAGGAATCTTCTGATGAAAGGGCTGGGCGGCACTCTGCGATTAAGGCGCCAGATCCGCTGATGGTGACTTGACCGCCTGCATTGACTTCAAGGCCTGCTCGGTTGCCTCCACTGATCAAAGTGTTAGTTGTTCCGCTTTGTAAAACTACATTCACGAAGTTTGTGACGTTGGCTACACTCCCCGAGCCTTCAATTGTCAGCGCTGCGGCAAAGTTGTTTGCACTTACATCTATGTTGACTCCTGCAAGTGTAATAGTTCCGTTATAACCATTTGGGGCGGTAATCGCGCTAGCGCCTGTTGAGCTCCCCAAGTAGGTTCCGGTAATCACCACATCGATATCTGCGGAGCTGAGCACGATTGGACCGGCTGAAATATCGTAAGCAGTAGTGGCAGGCAGCAGGATTAATTCGGCATCGAACAGTTCAACAGTAATGGTTGGCAACTCCATCGCTTCAAACAAGCTGGCAAGCCATACAGAATCATCGAGAATTGGGGTAAAGACATAGGTGTCTGCAACATCCGCATCGTAGGGCTGGTCAGAAACCCACTCAAGCACATACACTTGTTGCATCCCATAGCCCTCTATGTCAACATCGAGAGCTTCAGGAAACGTGCTGAGAACTTCAAGTGCTTCCTCTGAGCCTGCTTCGTACTGAACAGCGCTTTGGCTGTCACTCAACGGCTCAAATTGAACAGATACCTCATACGCAAATGCCGATGCCAGCATAAGTGGCTGCAGCACCAATAGGCACACTAAAGTAAAGCCTATTTTTCCCCTGATTTTTGTTTTCACGGTTAATCCGCCTCTCTGCTTCTGTATTCTATTTTAGTATTTTTGCTCACCAAGTGAAATAGTACCATATAACTGTTAGGTTTATAGTAACTTTTTGGTAATTTTTGCCAACTGCCAACTGCCAACCGGCTGCCGTGGAATATCCACTAGGAAATAAGAGATGACTGCTGTATCATAGGTTGCCATGAAGAGGCCAATCGTTATTGTCGCGATATATGTCTTAACAGCCCTGCTGTTGGTTGGGCTGTTCTTTTTTGCGGTCAACCAAGGAAGTATCAAAGTCACCTTCCCTGAGCTGCTGCGCGGGCTGTTTGTTGAATACGATCCCAATGTAGCGGCTGTCTACGACCTTCGCTTTCCGCGTATCTTGATTGCGCTTTTTGGAGGCGCAGCACTTGCGGTTGCCGGTGCCTTGTTCCAGGCGGTTCTGCGCAATCCGGTGGCCGATCCTTCAATCATCGGTATTTCAAGTGGTGCCGCACTGGCTTCTGCGCTGGTGGTTGGCCTGTTCCCAATGCTCTACTTCTCTTCTCCCTTCTTTGCAATAGCGGGAGGGTTGATAACGTTCATCATCGTTTATACGCTCTCGTTTCGCGGGGGGCTTGCTCCCATGCGTGTAATTTTGGTTGGTATCGCAGTCAACGCGGTGCTCGTTGGTTTGGGCGAAGGTATTGGAGTTTTGATGTCAGGAGGAGCAGCTACCGGGGGCGGGGTGAGTTTAACCGGAAGCCTTGCCATGAAAACATGGAGTGACGTGAGGCTGCTTGTGCTCTATGTAACGCCGGCGCTTTTGCTTGCCGGGTTTATGTCGGCGCGCTGCAACTTGTTGAAGCTTGATGACGATACCGTGCGCTCACTGGGGGTCAATGTAACCACGTTGCGCATCATAATCTCACTGATTGCGGTTACGCTTGTTTCGGTGGCGAGCGCGGTCATGGGTGTCATTGCGTTCTTGGGATTGATTGTGCCCCATCTCGCTCGGATCTTGGTTGGCAGTGACAACCGTGTGATGCTCCCCTATTGCGTGCTGGGCGGCGCGTTTGTCATGCTGCTGGCGGATACCGCAGGGCGCCTGATTGCATTCCCCTACGAGATCCATGCCGGCATACTCATGGCGCTCATCGGCGGTCCACTTTTCATTATTTTGCTGAGCAGAAAGAACACCTTCTATGGCTCGTAAAGTGCAAATGAATGAGTCTCAAAGCGCAGGAACGCCTGTGTATCAGGTGCGTAACCTGTCGTTTTCGTATGCTGATTCGCCGGTGTTTGAAGACATCTCGTTTGACATTGCCGAGGGCAAGATTACGGCGCTCATGGGCGCTAACGGAGCCGGAAAGTCAACGCTTTTCAGGCTCTTGACTAAGAACCTTCGCGCCGATGCAAAGGCTCAGATCTTGCTGCAGGGGCGCGATTTATCAACCTATCGGCTGAGCGAGCTTGCAAAGAAGGTGGCCGTGGTTTGGCAGCACAATACGGCTCCCTATGATATTACTGTTCGCCAGCTGATTGCGTTTGGGCGTGTTCCGCACAAGCAGCACTTTCAAACACTGAGCGCTAAAGACGAAGAAGCCATCGAAGAAGCCATCAATTTTTGTGAATTGCAAGATGAGGCTAATCGACTGGTGCGCGAGCTCTCGGGCGGACAACAACAACGTGTTTGGATTGCTTTAGGGTTGGCACAACAGACTCCCATCATGTTTCTTGACGAGCCAACAACCCACCTTGATGTGCGCTACCAGGTCATAATCCTGCGCTTGATCCGCAGACTCAACCAAGAGCTGGGGCTTACGGTGGTACTGATTTTGCACGACATCAATCAGTCGCTCGAGCTCTGCGATGAGCTGATTGCCCTGCACCCCAATGGGACGCTGGTGCACGGTAGTCCCCACGCACTTGCCAATGAGGAGTTCCTCCAAGAGATATTTGAAGCCGATTTACGTGTTGGCACAATTGGCGAGCAAGTACTGGTACGCGCTCCGTTGTAAACCTGACAGGTTCGCGTTACTTCCAAGCTCCAAGGCCATAGAGGGGGATGTTGGTGAGCCATCCGTCTTCACGATAGTCACGCATAGAAGCTCTCAGTGCCAGCTCGGGCTTGTATTTTTCGCTGTACACTCTCAGGCTTTTTCCCTGTAGGTTCTCTTCAGCTTTAACCTCCATCGGCAACACAATATCGTTGTGCTTGAACACAAAGTCAACTTCTGCCGTTCTCTCGCTGCTCCAGTAGAACAATGTATTGCTCTGCGCAGTAAGTTCTTGACACGCATAGTTCTCCGTTAGGCTTCCTTTGAATTCTTTGAATATCGAGCTGCCCTCCAACAGGGTACGGGCTTCGAGCTCTGCCATACAGGAGAGCAATCCAACATCAAGCAGGTAAAGTTTAAAGGCATCAGTTGTATAGTTTTTCAGAGGAATCGAGGGTGCGCTCACTTGTTTGACCTTGTGAACAAGTCCGGCATCTACGAGCCATTGCAGCGCATCTTCGTAATCCTTGAAGCGCGAGCCTTTTTTTATGACACCGGGAGAGAAACTCTTTCTTTCACGAGCCAACATGCGGGGCATAGAGTCCCATACACTCCGTACCTTAGGTAGGAGGTTTCTGGGGATGTGCTTTGAGAAGTCATCGTTGTATGCCATGAGGATACTGTTCTGGACCTTCCTCACGCTGTCAAAATCCCGGTCTTCGCTGTAGACCAAAACACTTTCTGGCATACCGCCCACAAACAGATATTTACGTAGATAATCGATGAGTTTGCTCTTGAAGGTGGTAATCATCTGCCAGTCGCACGCCTTGAGCATCTCTGACAGCTGGGTCTCGCCAATGCCCTCTAAGAACTCACAGAAATCAAGCGGATACAGGTTTGCATAATCAACTTTGCCTACCGGAAATGACTCGCCCTCATGGAGGGCTACCCCTAAAAGTGAGCCGCCGGCAACAACAGCATACTCGGGAGCATTCTCGTTGAAGTACTTGAGCGATGAAAGAGCCAGTGGAAGCTCTTGCACCTCATCGAAAACTATCAGTGTTTCCTGGGGTGAGATCTTTTCGCGTGTTTCAATTTGCAAGCCTTCGATGAGTCGTGGTATATCAAAATCACCGCTGAATAACTCTTTCATGCGGTCATTGTTATAGAAGTCGACATAGGCCATGTTTTTGAAGTGGTCTTGACCAAAGCACTTCATTAGCCAAGTTTTGCCCACCTGTCGGGCACCCTTCAAAACGAGTGGTTTGCGTCTCGTTGAGCTTTTCCAGTCAACCAAACCCTTTAGCGCAGTTCTTTTCATGACAATACCTCCATGTAGATAATATAGAGAATCCACAAAATATGCAAGCACTTTATGCAGTATCGGCACAATATCTGCACCGAGTTAATGAATGTTGCTAAGGCGCAATACTCTGAAGACACTTCCGGATTCACGTCATCCCGCGCTTGACCCGGGCTCTTGAGACTATTACATACACGTCATCCCGGGCTTGACCCGGGATCTTGAGACTTTTACATGCACGTCATCCCGGGCTTGACCCGGGATCTTGAGACTTTTACATACCGCGGGTTTAAGATTCCGGCTCAGGGGCCGGAATGACGAACTGGGCGCTGCCTGCTTGCTGATAGTTACAGCGTTGCCGAAGAAGTCCTCAACACAGGCGGGACAGGGGACACAAAGAGCTCCGTGACACAAAATCCGCAGTTTGGTGCCCAAATGCATCCAAAATGGTAGTTTTTTGGGAGTTATAAAATCCTGCATTTTACAAACAAGGCAACTACCAGCACTTAAGCAAAATTTGAGGAATGAGTGTTAAGCTGAGGCAGATGAAAAGTGTCATTTTGGATGCATTTGGGCACCAAGCTGCGGATTTTGTGTCACGAACTCTGTTTTCGGGCTCTTTTGTGTGGACAAAACGTCCCGTTCCTTCTGTCCAGAATAGCCCCGCCCCTCGGTACCAGCGTGAGCGGTAAGATTTGACGAGTCAAGTGTGCAGTTAAGTGACAGTTCCGTACTAAAAGTCTGAAACAGGTAGTATTAACAGGTTCGTTTTTTTTCAGGTGTTATAAACAAACAAGGAGTAATCAATGTTGCAGGCAGTTATTGTGCAGAAACTTGCTCGCGAGAGGGGCTCAACAAGCGCGAGCACGCCCAAGAAGCGCCCGGGGGCGCAACAGTTTAAACGAGTTTTATCTCTGATGATGGCGTTCATGTTGGTGGTGACGATGACTCCAGTTTTGGGAGCTTCACCGGTTGCGGCATACGCTATGGATGCTTCGTCTGAAGACACATTAACGACGGAGCCGGAGTCTCCCGAAGATGCGCCATCTCCTGATGAGACAGGCATCCCTGCGGTAACCGATGAGATTGCCGTGGATCCAGACGAGGTCCCGTCTACCAATGACGGCCTGCCCAGCGAATCTCTTGATGACGAGGAGAATCTAAAGTTCCAGCTAACACTGGCTTCTGAGGCTTTGGAGGCCTTAGATGACGGCGAAATGAACGCTCTCGCTCTTGAAGTTGGCAAGACCTACTCAATGGGCTTTGGGGTCACCTCTAGTGCCAATAACGGCACCGTCTCACCCCAGCTGAATCCTCTTTATCACAGCCTCGCTGAAGTTGAGGTGCGTGTAGAT
>WRBR01000033.1 GCA_009784425.1 Coriobacteriia bacterium
AGATGCAGCGGCGCTTAAGAACCTCTCGCTTGCGGTATACTCCCGCGCTCGCAGTATTGCCAGCACCAAGGGCATCATCATTGCCGACACCAAGTTTGAGTTTGGCAAGGTGCCAGACAGCAACGGCGCACCCCAAATCATCTTGGCCGACGAGGTGCTGACCCCCGATTCCTCGCGCTTTTGGCCCATGAACAGCTACGAGCCGGGCAAGGATCAGCCCTCGTTTGACAAGCAATTTGTGCGCGACTGGCTGGTTGCAAACTGGGACAGAAAAGCTGCACCGGACAACCCGCCGCCACTGCCCCCCCAGATCATTGAGCAGACCTCCCAAAAGTATCTCCAAGCCTACGAGATGCTTACGGACGAGAAATTCACACCTGCAGTTGATTTGTTATGATAGGCTCAGTTTTAGCTGAGGTGAATTGGCCCCCTGTTGCTCTGCAAACCGCAGAGACTTTAGAGACGGGCTGCAGCAAGGAGATTGGATCTGATGGCACAACGTAATCCGATGAACGATCGCTATCAAGGCGAGGGCCCGCAGGGAAAAACCCGCAAGTCGGCCGCAAAGCTCAAGCCCAAAGCAGAGGCAGCCTCCACGGTGCACATAGAGGCCAAGCCAACAACAAAACAGGAGCGCAAGGCTGCGCAAAAAAGGCGCAAGTCGCAGCTTGAAGCCAAGGAGCGCGAGCGCCAGCGCAAGGCTAAAGAGCGCGAGCGCAAACAGAGAGAAGCTGCCGGAGAGGTTATTGAAGAGCCCAAGCCTCCCACCATGTTGGAGAAGGTAAAGAAGATTTTTACCAACCCCGATAAAAAGCCTTCTGCCAAAGAGGGGCAAGCTGAGGCAGGGGCCAAGAAGGCAGCAGGAAAAGGTGACGGGCGCGGCGCAGGAGCCTCAACCGCAAGAGATGACCTGCTGCCCTTGCAAACAGTGCCCACCTGGCATAGAGGCCCCGACACACCTGAGTATCGCAGGCTCAAATACACCTATTGGGCCATGCTGGCCGGCGGCCTTGGCGCTGCTGCTTTGTCGTTGATTCTTACCTACCTCATTCCTTCAGAGCTGCAAAACATGGCTTTGAACGCTCCCTTGATAATTGCGTATGCGGCAATTATCGGAGCCCTGATTCTTGACACCACCAAGATTAAGAAGATACAGAGAGCCCATATGGCTCAAGGAACAGGGAGAAAAAGCCCCAAGCAGGTCAAGCACGCCCGGCAGCAGGCCGAGGCAGCTGCGCTGCTTGAGCAGTCAAAAAAGGCTCAAAAAGATCAGAAACGCGCCAACTCTAAGATTCCTTTTGTTAAGGGTAAAAGCAGGGACGAATCAAGCTCCGAGAGCGAGCAAGAAGACCCTGACTCAAGCGATGCGCCAGAAAACGAATCCAGCCTAGGCACTGCGCCAGCAGACAAAGCTGACTTAAAAGAAACAACCAAAGAAGCAAAGGAAGAGTAATGAGCAAAAAAATCCAGCTTGACATGAGCACTATACCCAGCCCGGTGGCCAACAACGTTGAGACCCTTGACCCCTCCCTGGCAGCAGAGCTTGCCGAGGAGCTGGGCCTTACCGCCGACGAATTTGAGCAGGTTTTGCTCGTGCAGGGCAGACAGCCCTCGCTCACCGAGCTCTATATGTACTCTCTCATGTGGAGTGAGCATTGCTCGTACAAACATTCCAAAAAGCAGCTGCGCAAGTTCTCCAGCGCTGGTGACCACGTGTTGCTGGGGCCCGGAGAAAACGCCGGCGTGATAAGCGTGGGCAACGGCTGGGCCGTAGCCTTTAAGATGGAAAGCCACAACCATCCCAGTGCCATTGACCCCTTTGAGGGCGCGGCAACCGGCGTGGGAGGTGCCGCTCGTGACATCTTTTCTATGGGCGCCCGTCCCATAGCCAGCCTCGGCAGCCTGCGTTTTGGCTCCCTTGAAAACAAGCACCAACAGTGGCTCCTCAAGGGCGCGGTTGAAGGCATAGGCCACTACGGCAACGGCCTGGGTGTTCCCACCGTGGGCGGCGAGGTCTATTTTGAGGATGCCTACGCCGGCAACTGCCTGGTCAACGCTATGGTGGTGGGGCTTATGCGCGAGAGCGAGCTTACGCACGCCATTGGCTCGGGCCCGGGAAACCACGTGGTGCTGATTGGCAACACAACCGGCCGTGACGGTGTTGGCGGCGCCAGCGTATTGGCCTCCCAGGATTTTGGTGAGATGCCGGTGGAGGATATCCCGGTTATTGGGGTAAAGGGAGACCCCCACCTTGAAAAGATCATCATAGAAGTTTGTCTTGAGATGCTGAAGGCAGGTAAGTTTGTTGCCCTCGGAGATTTGGGAGCTGCCGGTTTTACCAGTGCGGCATCCGAGATGGCGAGCAGGGGCGGCGTGGGCGTTGAGATAGAGGTGCGCTCTGTTCCTGCGCGCGAAGATGCCATGCAAGCCTTTGAGATTATGGTTTCAGAGAGCCAGGAGCGCATGCTGGCCGTAGTAACGCCCGAGGATTGGCCGGCAGTTGAAGAGGCCTGTAAGCGCTGGGGAGTGACGAGCGCCATTGTGGGCTCCATCACCGATACCGGGCGCTTTGTGGTGCGCGACAGCAGCCTGCCTGAGGGTCAGCAGATTGTGGCAGACGTGCCGGCAGAGATGCTGGCAGAGGCCGCGCCGGTTTATGACCCCATAAGCGAGAGACCCGCCTATCTTGACGAGGTGCAGGCATTTGACGCGCTTGCCTTTGTGAGCGCTGAGGCAGCTGGTGCGGCAGCCGGCGCAGCAGCCGGTCAGCCGGATTTAGCCGGCGAATTTGTTGCCCTCTTGGGTAGCCCCAATATCTGCTCTCGCGAGTGGATCTATGCACAGCCAGACCATCTGGCGCAGGGCAGAACGGTTCTGCCCCCCGGAGCAGACGCAGCCGTACTCAGCATAGAAGCCTCCGAAGGTGCCGAGAAAAGCGGGCTGGGCATTGCCATCTCCGCAGACTGCAACGGGCGTTACTGTTACCTCAACCCCTACCGCGGCGCGCAGCTGGCCCTGGCCGAGGGCATGCGAAACCTCTCCTGCGTGGGTGCAGTGCCCGCCGCCATAACCGACTGCCTCAACTTTGGCAATCCTGAGAAACCTGGGGTGTTCTACACCTTTGAACAAGCCATTAGCGGTCTGGCCGATGCCTGCAAGTATTACGGCATCCCAGTCATCAGCGGCAATGTGAGTTTCTATAACGAGAGCAGCGGCAGCGCCATCTATCCAACGCCCGCCGTTGGCATTGTGGGCTTGCTCAACGACGTGAGCGTGGCAATTGACCTCGCATTCAAAAACGAAGGTGACGTAATTATCTTGGTGGGAGAAACCACCGAAGAGCTGGGTGGCAGCGAGTACCTTAAGGTTATCCACAACAAGATAGCCGGCAACCTGCCTGAGTTGGACCTGGACCTTGAGCTGGCTGTGCAGAGCGCCGTGCGCGAATGCGTGCAAAAGAGGCTTTTGGCCAGCACCCATGACTGCAGCGACGGCGGCCTGGCCGTTGCGCTGGCAGAGAGCTGTGTGGCTGGAGACCTGGGTGCCGGAGTGGTGCTCGATGACGGGCTTTTGCCGGCTGCCTCACTCTTTGCA
This sequence comes from Coriobacteriia bacterium, assembly GCA_009784425.1. Lineage (GTDB taxonomy): Bacteria > Actinomycetota > Coriobacteriia > Coriobacteriales > UBA8131 > WQXH01. The sequence goes on from WRBR01000033.1 coordinate 3,595, forward strand.
GAGAGCGCAAGCCGCATCCTTATCAGTGTTGATGCCGGCAAGGTTGAGGCGGTTTTAGACGTGCTGGCAAGCCATGAAGCTCCCTATAGTGTCATTGGCGAGGTTGGGGGCAGTGACTTTGCCATTGATCTGGTTATTGACGGAGAGCAAACCGCCGCTATTGACCTGCCGCTGGCAGAGGTTAAGACCGTATATACAGAAGCAATGGAAAAGCTGCTAAGCTCTTAAAGGCTAGGAGCATGCGAGCAAGGATAAACCTATGACTGAGCAACAATACCTCCCGCCCAAGCCAACCGATAAATTGGTCACTCCAATATCTCTTGACCAGGTTTATCCCACGCCTCCGCCCGAGCAGGAGGCTGTTACCTCTGGGCAGACATACCCAGAGCCCTACCAACAGGCTTACCCTAATCAGCAGCCTTACCAGCAACCCAACCTGTACCAACAGCCCTATCAGCAGCAGTCCCCCTATGCGCAGCCCAACCAGCAGCCCTATCAGCAGCAGTCCCTCTATGCGCAGCCCAACCAGCAGCCCTATCAGCAGCAGTCACCCTACGCGCAGCCCAATCAGCAACCCTATCAGCAGCAGTCACCCTACGCGCAGCCCAACCAGCAACCCTATCAGAAACAGTCTCCCTACGCACAGCCCAATCAACAACCCTATCAGCAGCAATCCCCCTATGCACTGCCCAACCAACAGCAATCTCCCTATGGGCAGCCCAGCTACCCAATTCCGGTGCAGCCGGTCAACCCCTCTTTGCCGGGAGGGCAAGCTCCGCAAAATCAGCAACAGTCGTTCTACCAGCCACAACCGTATCATCAACCGCAGCAACAGTGGCAGCAACCCTACCAACAGCACGGCCAGCAAATCACCAACCAATTTGGCCTCTACTTAACGCTGAGCATCCTCGCCTTCTTATTGCTCACCTGGCCTTTTGCGATACCAGCGATTGTTAACGCTGTCAGAATGAACACAGCCTTCAAGAAAGGCGACAGAGACACCTACCTCAGTGCCAAAAAACAATGCCGCATCTGGCTTATTGTGTCACTGGTAGTTGGAGTCATACTCATCACGTTCCTCTTTGCAGCAACTCTAGTGTAATGTAGTGGGACAGAGGGACGTCAGGGTGTGTGAAAAAGCTCATTTTCGTCATTGCGGGCTTGACCCGCAATCTTGAACTGCTTGTCAAAAGATTCCGGGTCAAGCCCGCAATGACGAAAGTGGCCTTTTTACACAGTCTGTCGAGCTCTTTACACGATTTTCATCAGTGGTATCATTTACAGGCACGTTTTTCAGATCATGTGGTCGGGTAGCTCAGTTGGTAGAGCAGCGGACTGAAAATCCGCGTGTCGCCAGTTCAAGTCTGGCTCCGACCACCACAAACTACGCGAGGCCAACTACTCAAAGCAGTTGGCCTTTAAATATTCCACAGACAGTTAACACATGAGAGTTGCCAGTATGGTGGTGAATCTCTACAATAACCCAATTGCTACAGTTACTTGCAAGGAGTACCTTTGTTTGGAATAAGCGGCATTGAGCTCGCTATTATCATAGTAGTTGCCTTTCTCATCTTTGGCCCGGATAAGCTCCCGGGAGTCATAAAGAACGTTACCCATATCTGGGAGGTGCTCAAGAGCTTGCGCCAGCAGGCAGACCAGGTTATCAAGGCCGAGGTGGTTGAGCCCCTCAAGGATATAGAAGCCTCGGTAAATCCTTTTGTAGAAGAGGGTAAGAGCGCCACGGATATGCTGGCTAAAAAACTGGGCATCAAGCCTGATCCTCCTAAGAAAGAGGTGACAAAAGCAACCGAAGCTGCAGGCGAGGCTAAAAGTGAAGCCAAGGACGAAGGCGCGGCCGAGGCTTCAAGCGGAGCAATAAGCGAGGCCGCCCCCCAAGCCTCCAAACCCAAGACCGAATCCTTTGCAGAAAAAAAGGCGGCTCTCGAGCGCGCGCATCGCGAAAAGCAACAGGCCGAGCAGGTCAGTGCAGGCGCGGCAGCGGCAGCATCTGCAACTGACACTGCTACACCAAAGCCTGATGCAGCAGCTCCCAAGCCAAACACAGCAGCACCGGCGGCTGACGAAACGGCCGGTGAGTAAGCATGTCTGAGAGCTCACAAGAAAAAAGGTCGTTTGGCAGGCGCAGGAACCAAGAAGGTCGCATGACTATCTGGGAGCACCTGGCTGAGCTCAGGCGTCGCTTGACTATTGTTATCGCAGCCCTTTTTGTTGCCGTATGTATTCTCTACTTCTTTGCTCCCTCGCTCATTAGCTTTTTGATTGATCCGGTTGCCGAGCACATATTGAATGCCACGCAAGTTGTTGAGGCAGACGGGCAAGCCCAATCAGAGGGCACTGAAGAGGCCAACGCAGAGGGTACCGAAGAGGCCAACGCAGAGGGTGCCGGGCAAGGCTCCGAGCAAACTCAATCGGAGGCCACTGAGGCAGAAGATCCCAAGCTCCAAGTCCTTACTCCTCTCGGCGGCTTTACCCTCCGCTTTATTGTTGCGCTCTTCTTTGCGATTGTCTTTACGAGCCCCGTTTGGATTTGGCAGCTCATGGCGTTTTTCTTGCCGGCACTCAAGTCTAATGAACGCCGGTGGGTGCTGCCAACCTTCTTTATAGGGGTAACGCTCTTTACCGTTGGCGTGGTATTTTGCTACCTCTTTATCCTGAACCCTGCCTTTGAATGGATGCTTGATCAAACCAATGCATTTGCCATAGTGCTACCCAATGCAACGGACTATATCATGCTCATCTTGCTTTTTGAGATAGCCTTTGGCTTTGCCTTTCAGCTGCCGCTGATTGTGTTTTATCTCCTGGTTTTCAACATCATCCCCTATAAAAAACTGCGCAAAAACTGGCGGATAGTCTACATAGTGCTCTTGGTGTTCTGCGCCATGATTACCCCTGATGCCTCTCCGGTTACCTTGATTTTACTGTTTTTTCCTATGGCGGTGCTGTATGAGATTTCGCTTGCCCTCAGCCGCATTGTTTTGAGCAAGCGCATCAAGGCCAAAGAGGCCGAGGCGGCTGCAGAAGAGGCTGCCGAGGAGGCGCTTGAGGCCGAGAAAAAGGCCAAAAGAGAGGCCCTCAAGGCCGAGGAAGCTGCCGCGGAGGCTGCCGAGAAAGAGGCCGAGATGGCAAAGGCCGCACCCGATGCATGAGTTCTCGCTCATGACCAGCGTGCTAGACGCGGTGGAGGAAAGCGCAAGAGAGCACAAGGCTCGTAAAGTGGTGGAGATAAAACTGGTCATTGGCGAGATGTCCGAGGTGTTTGAAGATGCCATGAGCTTTGCCTTTGAGACGCTCACGCCCAACACCATGTGTGAAGGAGCTCGCCTCACGATAATCAAGGTGAGCCCAAAAAGCCGCTGCCTTGCATGCGGCCACGAGTTTGAACACACCAGGCTCAAGTTTGCCTGTCCGGAGTGTGATTCTCTTGCCACAGAACTCTTAGCCGGCAAAGAACTGCACATAGAGTCAATGGAGATAGAGTAGTGAGAACTACATGGAAGTTAAACTAAAAAAACCCATTCTGGATTTTAACGCCCGCGTGGCAAAGGAAAACCGCGAGCTCATGCAACAGCATGGCATCTTTGTGCTGGACTTGCTCGCCTCACCCGGAGCAGGCAAAACCAGTCTTATCCTGGCAACCATTGAGGCTTTGGCAAGCACCTATCGCATAGCCGTTATCGAGGGAGACATTGCCAGCGATGTTGACGCGGTCAAGATAAAACAAACAGGCACTGCAGCCGTGCAGATCAATACCGGCGGCGCCTGCCACCTTGAGGCAACGATGATTGCGCGCGCCCTCACCACGCTCGAGCTGGATAAGCTCGATCTCATCATCATAGAAAACGTTGGCAATCTTGTGTGCCCCACCGAGTTTGACCTGGGAGAAGACGTCAAGGCCATGATACTCTCGGTGCCTGAGGGGCACGATAAGCCGCTCAAATATCCTGGAGTGTTTCAGTCGGCCAAGGCCATTGTTCTCGGCAAGATAGACACCAAGCCCTCTTTTGATTTTGACGAGCACGCCTTTAAACAATCGCTTGGACAACTGAACCCTCATGCGCTACTCTTTCCACTGAGCGCAAAAACAGGCGAGGGGGTCCAAGAGTGGACGCACTGGCTATCCAACCAAATTGAGGAGAAAAAGTCTTGCAGCTGATAATCACCGAGAAAAACGATGCGGCAAAACGCATTGCAGACCTACTGAGCACAAAAAAGCCCGAAGCCGGCAAGGTATTTGACACTCCGGTGTATCGCTTTGAGTACAACGGCACCGAGTGCGTGACCATTGGTCTGCGGGGGCACATCCTTGAGGTAGACTTTGCCCCAACCCTCTCCTACAGTAAGCGCCTAGGCTGGTACGGCATCAGTGAAGATGGAAAAACCAAGCTGCCGGCCCAACTGCCTGAGATCCTCAAAAAGCCGCCCTACAAAAAAAAGAAGCCCTTTGCCGTAGACTCAGTGGACATCAAGGGCTGGAAGATAGAGGCGCTCCCTTATATGGTCTACGCGCCGCTGGAGAAGCTGCCCAAAGAAAAGGGCATTATCCGCTCAGTTAAAAACCTGGCCGCCAAGGCCGAGAGTGTCTGCATAGCCACCGACTTTGACCGCGAGGGTGAGCTCATTGGCATGGATGCCCTCAATATGTCGCTGGAGGCTAATCCCAACCTTAAGGTGAGCCGTGCGCGCTATTCATCGTTCACCAAGGCAGAAATTGCTAAAGCATTTAGCAATTTAGTGAGCATGGACTTTGACCTGGCGCATGCCGGGGAGAGTCGTCAGTTCATCGACCTCATCTGGGGAGCGGTGCTCACGCGCTATCTCACCATTGCCAAGTTTGCCGGCTACGGCAACGTGCGCCCCTCCGGGCGCGTGCAGACGCCCACGCTTGCGCTGGTGGTTGAGCGTGAAAAAGAGCGCCTCGCCTTTGTCCCTGAGGATTACTGGGTGCTCAAGGCCCAACTGCGGGGCAAGAGCAACGACCCCACCACCGACTTTGAGGCAACGCACGAAACAGCGCGTTTCAAGGTTGAGCAAGAGGCAAAAGCCGCCTATGCAGCGGTTAAGCAGGCCAGCACGGGCCAAATCACCGAGGTCACGCGCAAGCAGCGCAAGGTGCTGCCCCCGGCGCCCTTCTCCACCACCTCACTCATAGCTGCAGCCAGTGCCGAGGGCCTTTCGCCCAGCCGCACCATGCGCATTGCTGAGACGCTCTACATGGCCGGCTACATCAGTTATCCGCGCGTAGATAACACGGTATACCCCGACACGCTCGACCTCCGCGAGGTCGCCGGCATGCTTGCGGGCATACCGCAATACGCCTCGTACGCGCAAAAGCTGCTTGCACAGGGCAACCTCACCGCAACCCGCGGCAAGACTTTTGATACCGACCATCCTCCCATCTATCCCACGGCAGTGGCCTCTTCAGACTCGCTCCGTGCAGAAGAATGGAAACTCTACAACCTCGTGGCGCGCCGGTTTATGGCAACGCTCAGTGGCCCGGCTACCGTTGAGGGCACCAAGGTGGCCATAGATATAGCCGGAGAGCCCTTTGAAGCACGCGGAGATGTGTTGGTTGAGCCGGGATTCAGGGCCATCTATCCCTACGGCCTCAAGAAGGACGAGCAGCTGCCGCAGCTTGCCGAGGGGCAAACCGTGGCGGTGCAAGGTACTTCGCTTGACCAAAAGCAAACCGAGCCGCCCAGCCGCTTTTCTGCGGGCCGCCTCATTCAGGAGATGGAAAAAGCGGGGCTTGGCACCAAGTCAACGCGCCACGCCATTATTGAGCGCCTCGTTGAGGTGCGCTACATACAAAATGATCCCGTTGAGCCCACGCAGTTGGGCATCGCGGTTATTGATGCCCTCGGTGCCTATGCGCCCCAAATCACCACGCCCAAGATGACTGCCGAGCTTGAGGGCAAGATGAGCAACATCGCCGCCGGAGCCGATACGCGCGATGACGTGGTGATGCGCTCACGCGAACTGCTTGAGGCTGAGATAAACGTACTCATCCCCAACAAAGACAACGTGGGAGAGGCGCTTGCCGAGGCGGTTTCTGCCGACACCCGTATTGGAGCCTGCCCTCTCTGCGGCGGGGATCTGTTGATAAAACAGAGCGCCCGTACGCGAGGCAGCTTTATCGGATGCAGCGGCTGGAAGTCCACCGGCGATGGCTGCAACCTCACCTACCCCCTGCCTCAGGGCAGAATCATGGCTGTTGACGAGCTTTGTCCTGTCTGCGGCAAGCCGCAGATACAAGTCATCCAGTTTAGGCAAAAACCGCTGGTTAAATGCGTGGACCCCGACTGCAGCTCTAATCAAGAGCCGGAGTTGGACGTAGGGGAGTGCCCTGTCTGCAAAGCAGCAGGCAAAGAAGGCCGTCTCATCGCCCAGCGCTCAACCCGGAGCCTCAAGCGCTTTATCAGATGCACCAACTACGATGAATGCGGCACCTCGTACCCCCTGCCGCAGAGAGGCGATCTCTCCGCTGCAGGAAAGGTGTGCGAGGCATGCGGCGCCCCCAAGGTCATCGTAAAGACCAACCGAGGCCCCTGGGAACTCTGCCCCAACCCCGCATGCCCACTCAGATTAGAAGAAGAAGCCAAAAAAAAGACAGCTGCAACACAAAAAAAGAAGAAGTAGCCCCCTTTTTCCTTGTTGTTGGGCCGCAGTAACTGTTGCCCAAGTGTTGCTGAAAAGCCCAAGTAGAACTCTTGACTATAAAGCGGCTTTACACGTTAGAATTGGCTTCCCCCCCCCACTGGCTAGCACCGGTTTTACTGGTGCTAGCCATCTCTTAATAGAGACATACTGGGGGGGTGACTCATTGGGGACGGGGTTGGTATCCCAGATTGGAACAGGGGGGACGGGGTTGGAACAGGGGGGACGGGGTTAGTGTTCCAATTTGACCTTGGTCAAATTGGAACACTAACCCCGTCCCCCCTGTTCCAACCCCGTCCCCCCTGTTCCAATAGAGACATGCTGGGGTGACTCAGTGGGGAAAGTGACTCAGTGGCACAGTGGGGTCAGTTCCTGCCGCGTTTGCACGCAAAAGAACGATTTTGACGGCAGTTTAGCCCGATTTAGGGGTTTTCAGAGCTAGAAATCGTTCTTTTGCGTGCAAACGCGGCAGGAACTGACCCCACTGTGCCACTGAGTCACTTTCCCCGTCCCCAATGAGGCATAAAGATTTTTGGCAGCATTATTAAGAAAGCTTATAAAGAGAAAACCGCGGCAGTAAACTGTTACCTAAATTTTTTTGCACCATAAAATGAAATAAGCTATACTTCGTACAGCCGCTCGCAAAGCGGCGAGATTTTTTTAGAGAACAAAACTGGTTATTTTTTTAGCAGCTAAATTAATTGGCAATTAACAAGAGCTGCAAAAAGGCACAAACACACTCTAAACGAAGCAGGTGCTGCGCAACATTTAGTTGCACGTAATGTTGGCTGTCAAAGTAGGAGCTTATGCTACAAGGCGCACCTAAGAGTTTTCGCGTAGTACCCCGCGTTATGGGTAAAACAATAATGACTGCGGCACTGGCGGCTTGCATGCTGTTCTCAGTTCCCTTGGCCTATGCGAGCTTTAGCTCCGAGTCTGCCGAGCAGATTTTAGGCGTGGGGCGCATTCAATCTTCAGCTACACTCTCCACATCTCAGCTTTCCGGAGCTACCCATTTTGCTGCCCCAGAGCACTTGGTTGTTGAACCAACGCTGGCGGTAACCCAGTTGGCCCAGCCGCTTGACCGCGGAATAGAAAATCCCGAGAGAGCCATTGAGGCCATCAGCTTGATTCAGCGCTTTGGCGAGCCGGATGCCGACGGTTGGTGGTCTGTCAAGACCTCTGCCTATGGCCCCAGCAGCGCCGGAACCCATACCGCTCTTGGCACCGAGCTCACCATGACCAGTATGGACATTGGTGTCCATATCAACCACATTGACCTCCTGGGGCGCCACGTATATCTCATGTACGGCGACGTTATTCTCAAGTGCAGAATAGTTGACACAGGCGAGCTGGCCCCTGACGGCAGGCTCTGGGATCTACAGCCCGGTGTTTGCACAGCCTTTGGCGCAGAGACGCCGGAGTTTGGCTGGGGTATACGCTGGGTCAAGTGGAAATTCGCCGATTAAAGCCGCCAAATAAAGCCTGAGGCACTCAAATCTCGCTCACGTATTACATACGCTTCGCTCGACTTTTCGAGCCTCATGCAATTATTTGACGACTTTAACGAGGCTATGCTAAACACCAGCTTAACAATAATCGAACAGGGCAGTGATGACCGCTTTGTGTGGGCGGATGTTGCCATTGAAGGCGCACAGCTCACCATTACTCCAGAGATGGCCAAGCTCCTGCTGAGCCGCTACCCCTCCCTTGCCTTTCATACCTGCAAAAACACGCGCTTTGGAGACTGTCTTCCTGGCGCCCTGCTGCCTCACACCTTGGAGCACCTGATTATTGACCTCTTGGTAGAAAGACACCCGGGAGAGGTCTTTGCCGGCAATACCCAGTGGATTACCCGTGAGGAGCAAACCATGCGTATTAGGATCTCGCTTCCACAAGGAGGAGATCCCGCGCCCGTAGTAGCGGCATTCTCGGAAGCTTTACTACAACTCAACGGAATAATCGCAGAAAGAGCAAGACAAAATGGGAAATAAGCGCTATTCTGACTCAATGCAAGTTAACGGGCTCATACAGTTTGACGATTGGCATGACCTTTATGCAAGCCGCATGGAGACTATGCGATCCAGCGCGGTGCGCGATCTTTTTGCAGCCGCATCGCGGAGCGACATCATCAGCTTAAGCGGCGGCATGCCAGACATCCGCAATCTTCCCCTCGAAACGGTCAGCAAGGTCGCGGCAGATGCCGTGCTCAAAGAGGGCGTGGCCGGGCTGCAGTATGGCAGCACCACTGGGCGTGAGCAAACCAAAGAGGTTGTCTGTCGTTTGATGAAGGATTTTGACATTGAGGTTGTTCCCTCCGATGTCACCATCACCTCGGGTGGTCAGCAGGCCCTTGACCTTCTGGGCAAGATATTCATCAGCAAGGACGACCTTATCATTACCGAAGGGCCCACCTACCTGGGAGCCCTGCAGGCGTTCTCGGCCTACGAACCCAACATCATCACCATTCCCTTTGACGAAGAGGGCATGCTCACTCACCTGCTGGAAGAAAAGCTGGCAGAACTCGTGGCCAAGAGCCCTCACGGCAAGCATGGCGTGAAGTTCCTCTATACCGTGCCTACCTTCCAAAACCCCGGCGGCGTCACCATGAGCCTTGAGAGGCGCAAGCACCTGCTGGAGTTGTCTCATAAGTACAAGGTCCTCATCATTGAGGACGACCCTTACGGGCGCCTGCGCTTTAGCGGCACCCCGGTGCCCACGCTCCGTTCCATGGACAAAAACGTGGTGTATCTGGGCACCGTCTCAAAGGTGTTTGCCCCGGGGCTCCGCACCGGCTGGGTGATTGCACCCAGGCCCATCCTGGCCAAGCTCAATCTGGCCAAACAAGGTGCAGACCTGTGCGGTAGCTCCCTCAACCAGGTCATCGTTGAGCATTATTTCAATGACACAGACTGGCAAGGCGAGCTTGACAAGATGATTGCTTTGTACACCAAGCGCCGTGATGCCATGTTGGAGGCCCTTGAGGATTACTTCCCCGCTGAGGCCACCTGGACCCACCCTGAGGGAGGACTCTTTGTGTGGGTCACCCTGCCGGAGTATGTGGACACGCCGCAGTTGCTGTCGGTGGCGCTGGACAAAGGAGTCACCTTTGTGCCGGGTGACGGCTGTTATCCCGGTGGCAGTGGCCTTGGGCGCAACGCTCTGCGCATAGCGTTTTGTTACGAAGAACCAAAGAATATCCGCGAGGCACTCAGGCGACTCGGTGAGGTTATCGAGGAGCGCATGGAGCTGTATCGCGCTTTTATTGATGCGGGAGCATTGTAAGTTTTCAAGGATCACAAAAATCGCCTCGGTGGCAGATTTGCGGGGATCACAGGTAGCAAGGTAACACAGGTATCGCAAGGAGTAATCTATGCCGTATAAAGTTGCAGTTTTAATGGGTGGCAGTTCGTTTGAGCGCGAATTCTCGCTGGGAAGCGGCAAATTTGTCACCAACACCCTGCGCGCACGCGGGCATGAGGTGCTGCCCCTCGACACCGATGCCAATCTGGTAGAGAACCTGCGCACGCAAAACATCGACGTGGTCTATATAGCCCTGCACGGCAAGGGCGGCGAAGACGGCACCATTCAGGCTCTGCTTGAGTACCTCGGCGTTCCCTATGTGGGGTCAAGCTCTCAGGTAGCCAGGATGTTTTGGAACAAGTCCTCCCTGCCTCACGCAGTGAAGGCCTTCAGGGATCTGGAGTGCGCAAAAGACTGCCCCGCACGAGGAGCCGCTGCTTGGCCCAAGAGCGTTTCGTTGGCTGCTGTTTCCTTTAAGGACATGGGAGCGGCAAAGGCTCTAGACCTGCTCCCGTCCCATCTGGGCGGCTTTCCCGTGGCGGTAAAGCCTGCTCGTGGCGGTTCTGCTATGGGCGTTAATCGTGTTGATAAACTTGAGGGTGTGGGGGCTGCGATTTTGCATGCCTTCTCCTTTGACTCAGCAGTTCTCATTGAGCAGTGGATTCAAGGGGTAGAGATAGCAGTGGGTGTTGTGGGCAATGGCGATGCGGCGAGGGCTTTGCCTCCCGTTGAGATTGCCCCCAAGCGCGGCTTTTTTGATACCGCCGCGCGGCAGGATTCCGACCTGGTTGACTATTACTGTCCACCACGTCCAGAGAGCCTGGCAGGGGAGAAGGCATCTCAGGATGCAGCGCTTAAGTCAATTGAGCTTGCGGCACTTGAAGTGCACCGAGCCCTGGGGTGCAGAGACCTCAGCAGAATCGACATGATCTGGGACGGCAACAAGCCCTACGTGCTTGAGGTCAACGTCTCTCCCGGCACCACCGAGCACTCCCTACTCCCCATTGCGGTAGCAGCCTCCGGGATAAGCTTTGGCGAGTTGCTGGACGAGCTACTTGAAGGCGCCCTTACTGCTTCAAAAGCATAGTTCCGGTGACTCATGGGGACGGGGAAGGTGACTCACCTGTCAGGCGCTGTCCCGCTTTCCATTTACTACAACGAATAAAGATACTTCATGACTCTAGTTGCCGGGTGTCACGGGCGGGTGTCACGGGGACGCGGGTGGGGGTGTCACGGGGACGTATAATTTGACACCTTAAGGTGTCAAATTATACGTCCCCGTGACACCCTCGATGCACAAACAATAAGTCAACTGGGGCGGCGAGGTTTGTGTTGTATGCAGTTAGCAGACCTGAACTTTTAATCCTAACCTTATAATTAGAACGAAAACACAAAACTTCGCCTTGGAGCACGAACATGGATTTGGTGGTGTTGATATGGGACTTTTTAAACCGGCATGGGCGAGCAAAAACTGGGATAAGGCTGTTGAGGCAGTTGCAAATCTAGTCGATAAAGCAGAAATTGTGCAGGCTGCAAGGGAAGCCCCCTGTTACGGAGCAAGGAGAGCGGCGGTCAGAAGGATCTCAGAGCAGGGTGTTATTGCCGATATAGCCAAGAATGAAAAGGAAAGCTGTGTACGCGAGGCAGCAGTGGCGCGTCTTTGCGATCAAGCTCTACTTGACCACATCAGGTTAAATGATAGCGACCAGACAGTCCGCGCTGCAGCAGCCAGGACACTAAACACCTTGCGACTTGAAGATGCAAACAGACAGCTCTGCGCCCGCATTGATGAGATCAGTAAGATGAAGGATCAGGTTCAGCTAGCTGATATCGCGATTAATGACAGCAATAGTGATATCAGAGTCGCAGCTATCAATTCGCTGACTAGCCAGGAAATGCTCATCAGAATTGCAATGGAAGCAGCGGATCAGAAAGTCTTCACAGAAGCGCTAGAAAGAATCGAGAATCAATCTATATTCGCTAAGATTGCTGGTAGCCGACGTGATGATTTCTACGGTTGTTCTGCGGCTATCGATTATATCAGCGACCAGACCGCTCTTGTTCTGATTGCAAAAGACGATACGTATTATTGCGAATTGCGAGATCAAGCAATTAGGAAGCTGACAGATCGATCCGCTTTGATGAGCATTGCTAAGTCTCTCAATGAAAAACCGCTTAAGTCTTGGACAGCTCCAGGTGGTTTCAGGGAGGACTGTGACTGGATCAGAGAACGGGCAAAGGAGCAATTGGAGCAATTAGTTTGCAGGTTAGGCCACAGGTGGAAGGAAATAGACAGCTTTACAGCGCAGAATGGAGATACTTATACTCCTACGTATATTTACAGATGCGAGAGGTGCGGCATGGAAAAAACTGAGCTTGGAAACTCCTGGAGGGACTGATAGCTCTATAGATTAGAGGGACGGGGCTAGTGTACCAATTTCCGCGTAAAATGGTACAGCAGCCCCGTCCCTGTTGTACCACCTGTTGTACCAGAGATCCTTGGCTTGTTTGCTCTTGATAATTATCGTACATTACTCTAGAATAAATCGTACGTTTTATTGCCAACACCGCACGATTGGGTACATTATGGTTATCACAGCAACAGAGCTCAAAAGCAATCTGGGTTTGTATCTGGAATTAGCTAAAACTGAAGAAGTACTCATTAGTAAAAACGGAAAACTCGCAGCAAAACTAGTAAGCCCTTTTGCCAGCAGAGTTGAAAACGCCCGCTCACTTGTGGGCATCCTCCCCCCAGAGGTAACGGCAGAAGAAGCGCGCGAAGCTCGGATAGGATCCAAGTGGCAGTCCTCGTAGACACAAACGTTGTGCTGGACGTTTTGGCAAGGAGAGAGCCTTGGCACCAAGATGCCTCTGACTTGCTGTTTCTTTCTGCGCAGGGTAAGTGCCACCTTGCGCTTTCTGGCAGTACGGTCACCGACTTATATTACCTCGTGAATAAACATACTTCCAATACCTCTGCGGAGAGCAAAGAAGTCATCTTGAGGTTATTGGAATTCTTTTCGGTTATTGACGTGGGTTTTGATGATTGCAGTCTTGCGCTCACCTCGCAAGTTGCCGATTACGAAGATGCCGTATTGGTCGAGGCTGGCCGACGCGCCAAGGTAGAATGCCTGATAACTCGCAATGCGGTTGATTTTGAGAAGTCGCCTATCCCTGTTTACTCTCCTGAAGAATACTTGCAGAAATTCGTCTTGTCCCACTAAGTTTTCAAGAAGCGAATTCGACGGCTCCTGTGACTCATGGGGACAGGGCAAGCGACTTACAGCCCGCGGAGTCTGCCCCCTCGGGCTGTGCAGACAGAGCGGTTTTTATTTCATTAAACGTAAAGGAGTTGAGAAACCGAAACCATGCTAATGAACAATAATGACTACCTCGCAGTAGTAGATGAAATCAAGACTCGCATTCATGTTGCCCGGCACAAGGCGATACTGAGCGCCAATAGCGATTTAATCTCGCTGTATTGGGATATCGGTAACATCATCAACGAGCGCAGCGTGTGGGGGAATAAGTTTGTTGAGAACTTGTCTCGGGATATTAAGTTGGAGTTCCCACATGCTACAGGCTACTCACCGCGAAACCTCAGATACATGGCAACATTTGCTAAAGCGTATCCCGATAAAGTAATTTTGCAACGCTCCGTTGCAAAATTACCCTGGGGGCATAATATTGCCTTGCTTGACAAGGTAAAAGATGAAGACCAAAGGCTTTGGTACGCTGGCAAGGCTATAGAGAGTGGCTGGTCACGTGATTGGCTTGCCATACAAATTGAGTCACAGCTTTACGAGCGACAAGCGCTTGCTGACAAGACTACAAACTATTCAGTACACTGCCAGAGGAATACGAGAACCTGCTTCCAACTGCTGAAGACATCATGAGCAGGATAAGTCAAAAGAACTCTGGTATTGCTCAGCCCAACGATGAGCAAAAATCTGAGTAAAACTAGGAGATTATAGATGGAATTACCAAAGTGAAAGAAAGAGAACTTAACAGGAAACTCATTGCAACATTTCCAGAAATGGAACAAGCATACTACGAGCACACTGAATGGCAAGAAGGGGATGACACGGGCTCTCACGTGGTTTATGGCGATGTTCTCGTGCCAACCATGCTGACGCTTATAAAAGGTGACTGCTATCCCCAAGCTCAGAAATACTTCGATTACCTTGAAGCGCTCCTGGAGGAGTCTGATGAATACAGCACTAATGTTGTAGCAGTATCCGTAATTGAAAGTATTGTTACGGATGAAGTAGACAGTAAAAAGGTGAAGTCCTTACTTGGCGAAAAAACCCTTGCAATTTGGGAAGAGTTTGAGGAGTGGATAAGCGAGAGAGACACATGAGCGATTAAGCCGAATAATGCGCGCAGAGTGGCACGAGTGTCACGGGGGAGCATCTGAGGGACGGAGCTAGTATACCAATTCCCATACAAAATGGTACACCGGCCCCGTCCCTCTGTACCACAGATGAGCTCTTAGAGGCAGCGCTCTCCCGTTAAATACCGCTCAGCAAATCAATTCAAAAAAACTGAGGAAATTTCCTATTTCAGTATTGCGTCTGTTCTGCAAGAGGACTACCATATGTTCAGATAGCAACTAGGAGTGACACTAGATATTGTGGAAAAGCGGGAATATTCTGTGAAATCCCTGTGAAAAAGTCCTTAAAAGTAAACGCAGACTAAACGCAGCAGTAGAAAGGAAAAGCATGACTACCAGCATTCTTAAGCGCGATGGGCGCGCAGTTGAGTTTGACATCAGCAAAATCAGCGAGGCTATTGAAAAAGCATTTGTTGCAAGTGGTAACCTGTCAAGCGCCCAGATTTACTACAAGCTAGCCGAGGCCGTACTAGAGAAGATTGAAAGCGGCGCGCTTGAGGGCACTCCCACCGTTGAGGGAATCCAAGACCTGGTTGAAGAGGTGCTCGATGAGCACGGCTACTTCCAAATTGCCCGCGCCTATATCAAGTATCGCGACGAGCGCGCACGCGCACGCGAGATTAATTCCCAACTCATGCAGAGCATCGACAAGCTCACACACGCCGATGCCAAGGACTTTGACGTGGCGCGCGAGAACGCCAACATCGATGCCGATACCGCCATGGGCACCATGCTCAAGTATGGCTCAGAAACGGCAAAGCAGTACTACAAGTTAAAGGTTCTCAATCCCCAGTACTCCAACGCGCACGCCGACGGAGACATCCACATCCATGACCTCGATTTTTACACCCTCACCACCACCTGCTGCCAGATAGACATCATCAAGCTGTTCAAGGATGGTTTTTCCACCGGGCATGGCGTGCTGCGCGAGCCCAGCGGCATCACCAGCTATTCGGCGTTGGCCTGCATTGCCATTCAGAGCAACCAAAACGACCAGCACGGCGGGCAGTCCATCTCTAACTTTGACTACGGCATGGCAGAGGGCGTTAAAAAGACCTACCGCAGCTTCTACAAAAAGAACCTGGCGGCGGCACTTGACCTTCTCGCCAATGTCGATGAGGCCAAAAAGAAGGTTGACTCCCTGGTGGCCAGGGTGGAGGCGCTCGTAGCTGCCAAGCCCAGCCTCATCATGGATCTGGGTTATCTCAATGAGGAAAAGCGCACCCTCATGGAAGAGATGGACCTCGACAGCGACACCGCCGAGTCAGTGCAGCGCTACGCAACCAAGCAGGCAACCATCGATACGGACAAATCCACGCATCAAGCCATGGAAGCCTTCATCCACAACCTCAATACCATGCACTCCCGTGCCGGGGCGCAGACGCCCTTCTCTTCCATCAACTACGGCATGGATACCTCGGCAGAAGGCCGCATGGTCATCAAAAACGTGTTGCTCGCCACTGAAGAGGGCCTGGGCAATGGAGAAACCCCCATATTTCCCATACAGGTCTTTCGTATTAAAGAGGGTGTCAACTACAATTCTGCCGACCCCAACTACGACCTCTTCAAGCAGGCCTGCGCCGTGAGCGCCAAGAGGCTGTTTCCCAACTTCTCGTTTATGGATGCCTCGTTTAACGCGGCCGTCTACAAGGGCACGCCTGAGACCGAGGTGGCCTACATGGGTTGCCGTACCCGCGTCATTGGCAATGTGTTTGACCCCGAGAAGCAGGTCACGCCCGGGCGTGGCAACCTCTCCTTTACCTCCGTCAATCTGCCGCGTTTGGCCATCAAGGCCAGGGGCGACAAAAACCTCTTCTTTGAGCTGCTTGAGACCAAGCTTGACCTGATAGTTGAGCAGATGCTCTCGCGCTTTGAGATTCAAAAGAGCAAGAAGGTCTACAACATGCCGTTTTTGATGGGCCAAGGCGTGTGGCTTGACTCCGAAAAACTCAGCTGGGACGATACGGTGGGCGAGGTGCTCAAGCACGGCACCCTCTCGATGGGCTTCATTGGGCTGGCCGAGACTCTGGTGGCGCTTACGGGCGAGCACCACGGTCAAAGCGAGCGCGCCCAGAACTTTGGCCTGGAGATTATTGGCTACATGCGCCGCTACCTGGACGAGAAGTCTGCCGAGCACCGCCTGAACTTTACGCTGCTGGCCACTCCCGCAGAGGGCCTGTCCGGGCGCTTTGTTGCCCTGGACAGAAAGCGCTATGGCTCTATCCCCGGAGTAACCGATCGCGATTACTACACCAACAGCTTTCATGTTCCGGTGCATTACCGCATCAACGGCTTTACCAAGATAGAGCTGGAAGCACCCTATCACGCGCTCACCAATGCAGGGCACATCTCCTATGTGGAGCTTGACGGCGACCCCTCCGACAACCTTGAGGCCTTTGAGGCCATCATCCGCCACATGAAAGAGAGCGGCGTGGGCTTTGGATCGGTCAATCATCCGGTAGACCGTGACCCAATCTGTGGTTATAACGGCATCATCGGCGAGCGTTGCCCCAAGTGCGGCCGCGAAGAAGGAGATACTCCCTTTGAGCGTATCCGCCGCATCACCGGTTATCTGGTAGGCACCCTTGATCGCTTCAATAACGCCAAGCGCAAGGAAGAAAGCGAGCGGGTCAAGCACGGAGTAAGCTGTGATGAAATCTCACTCGAAAACGCCTCAGCACGCGCTAAGATCTGATTTGTCCACGATTCGCATTTTTGGCACCGCTGATGACTCAATAGTCGACGGCCCTGGCATACGGTTTTCCGTTTTTGCCCAGGGCTGTCCTTTTAGTTGCCCGGGCTGCCATAACCCACTCGCTCAGCCTCCCCTCGGCGGCAAGTTAGTCACGGTTGATGCGCTCATGCAAAAGATTGAAGCCAATCCGCTTCTGGCAGGCATCACGCTGAGCGGCGGCGAGCCCTTTTTGCAAGCGGAGCCCTTTTTGGAGCTTGCCCGCCGTGCCAAGGCAAGGGGGCTTTCAGTGTGGGCCTACAGCGGCTATGTGTGGGAGGAGCTTATGTCTGGTGTGCCCAGCGAGGCAGCACGCGAGCTGCTGAGAGAAGTGGACGTTTTAGTGGACGGCTTGTATGTAGAAGCCGAGGCCTCCTATCAACTCAAGTGGCGCGGCTCCGCCAACCAACGCATCATCGATGTGCCCGCCAGCCTCGCTGCCCATACACTGACAGAACTGGAGCTGTGACCATGACTTTCTTTTGGTACAGAGGGACGGGGTTAGTGTGGTACAGAGGTGGTACAGAGGGACGGGGTTAGTGTACCAATTTCGCAGAAATTGGTACACTAACCCCGTCCCTCTGTACCACCTCTGTACCACACTAACCCCGTCCCTCTGTACCAAAAAGGATAAACCATGACTTTCTTCGCACTGGCCTTTGTTGGCAAGCAGAACTCCGGCAAAACGGTTTTACTGGAGCAGCTCATAGCCGAGCTCACCAGCCGC
>WRBR01000034.1 GCA_009784425.1 Coriobacteriia bacterium
GATGAATAAGAGCGGGCACTGTTTATATTAAAGTGCGCGACTATAGACAAAATAAAAGTAGTGAGGAAGAGAAAAATGAAAAGGACATTGAAGCATAGACTGCTTTCCTGTGCATTGGCGTTTATTTTGGTAGTGCCGGTGAGCCTTGCAGGATGTGGCGCATTAGGCGAAGGCGAGCCTGGAGACTCTCAGCCGTCTTCAACGCCCCAGCCCCAAGCCGCTACAGCGGTAGCAGCAGCGCTGCAAGAGAAATATGAAGACTCGCAGCGAGTGCGTTATGCCGAAGGTGAGAACGCTATAGCGCGTGACCACCAATTTGTCATCCCGATTGAGTTTGAGCCCCTTGAGCTGGGAGTTGAGTATTTTCACGAAATGGCTTGCATTTATTATGATGCTGAGCTTACCCAGAGGGCTGGGGCAACCTACGACTTTGTTGACGATACTAACACGGCTTACACCATCAAGCCTCGGAAGACTGTGGAAATGGCACCACTTGGAGGTAATAACAAGCCTGAGCTTTATCCCTACGGTTATGCTGACGACTCTCTTCTTCTATTTCAAGGAGAACCCTATTCAAACTGGGGCAACATGGGAACCTTGTATCTGGCCACCAAGGTTGATTACGTTACCGGCGAACTCCTTGATAAGCCAACGGTTCAGATCTATACCCTAAAAGGGGAGCTTGACGCCCCTGACCTTTCTGTGGAGGTAACCAATGACGGTGTAGTTCAGTTCTCTTGGAATGAGGTAAGGGGAGCCAAAGCCTATTACATTGCAAAGTTGGAATACTACGAGGAAGACACTACTCCTACTGTCTTTTTGATAGGCTCAACCACCGACACCCAGTGGAGTAGCGTGCCTGATGAATTCCTTGGGGGAGTCACTTATGCAAATTCTCCTTTCACAACCTTTAGGATTTCTGAAGATAACTGGCTTGATCCTGCTTATGTAGAGAGATATGAGGGCGAGTTTAGTCCCGAAGACGGCGCTGTGACGAGAGATTTTGACGCACGGAGGAAATTTTCTGTTATAGCGGTAAACGAGCAGGGCTCTTCGATGTTTTCTCGTTTGGCTGACATCAATGACGTTGCCTCAGTTGCCCCTTATTCGAATGCTTATAATATGAATCGTCAGTCTGAGGATGGATTCTCTACTATTCTTCACAGCATTGAGAGCATGCCGTGCTACCAATGGATTACTCTCTGCAACGGCACAATGACCCAGAGACTGGTTATCTATGATTATCAAGGGATTACCTCAAAAACGTTTACTGATTTATACTCCGATCAAGGCTGGTGGCCAATAGAAGGGGTTGATGACTGGCGAATAGAGATCAGAAAATCAATGCAGGTTCCCTACAGAATTGATGGAACCGCCTTTTACGGAATACTGTACATCTACGACTATGATGCCAGCACTGCTCGAGCGCATCTTGATTTCATAAGGGAGCGCCAGGAGGCTTTGCAGATCAAGACCGGTAACGTCAAGCGAGACATTGAGCTCGTGGATGAAGATGAAGAAGAGCCTGTTGGCATCGAAGGGCCGGTAGAGATTGTTGTTGACGATTCGGCCGTCACAGCAAACAGTGCTTTGAGCGAGTACCTGGCCTTGAACATGCTCAGCGGTGTGACAAACGTAGACTTGTCACTCTTTCCTGAGTCCCTTGACATGGAATACTTGGGCAATGCCTGGTCTGAAGCCTTCTATCAAAATCCCCTGATCTTAGGTGTCTCCGATGCCCGGGTTTCTCGAGACGGCAAGATGCTTTATCTTGAGTATGAAGATGACCCGGAAAGCCGCGCGCGCAAGCAAGCTGAGATAAAAGACACGATTGCCCAAGTGATACCTACGATTATCACCTCCTCCATGAGTGCACGTGACAAAGAGTTTGCCATTAACCAATATCTCTGCGATACCGTTGAATACGACATGGCAGCCTTAGAAAACGGCGAAAAGTATGAATTCAAAATGGTAGACCCTGAGTTCAATGACTCATTTACCGCCTATGGCGCAATTGTTAACGGCGTAGGAGTTTGCGCGAGCTATGCAGCATCCTTTAAGCTCTTGGCTGATGCCGCAGGCCTCAACAGTGTAGTGGTAACAGGCTACATAGATGGCTCTCTTGGCCACGCCTGGAACCGCGTTGAGCTGAGCCCGGGGCGCTGGGCAACCATCGATGTTACCTCTAACGACAGCGAGCTCATGCCAAACGCAATCCTCAACGTGCCTGACCATGTGGTAGCCACCACATTGGTTGAAGACAACCGCTGGGTGATGGCCTCTGCCAAGTCGCAGTACACAAACAATGATGATGCTGATGAATACTACCGCGTGACGGGTATGTACTTTGAGGAAGATGAGGTTGTTTCTGAAATAGCTGCTCAGCTGGCAAACGGCGATATGGCACTGGTCCGCACAGACTATATGCTCTCTGAAGATCAGTTTGCTGCCTATTGTGATGAAGTGTTCCAGACAGTTCAAAAGGATATCGCGGGTTATTACTGGGCAGGAATCATTATCATTGTCACCGACATAAACCTGTTGCTGGAGTAGTAAACTTGCACACTGAGACGGCTTACGTGGCACCACCAAGCCGTCTCCAAGGAATAATCCCATGCAATTACAAAAAGATGCAACCTTTTGGTATGACCTGTGGGTATTGATGAATAAGAGTAAGATTACTGCACCAATAAAACTAGAATTGAACGTGAAGGAGAAGAAGATGAATCAGACAAAAGTAACACCAACCGAAGGGAAAAAGACCATGAAAAGAAAGACACTCACTGCAATTCTCGCCCTGACTATGGCTTGCATGCTTGCACTGACAGGCTGCTTTCCAGGACTGCCGGGCGCAAGCCAGAAAACGCCGCTCATGGACGCGAGCGTAGAACGAGTATTCACTATAGGGAGCTACGGTGGCAAAAAGCTCCTCGTAATTAATCTCAACGTCACCAACAACACTGACTACAACATGACAGCCCTAACCGTGCAGATGTATGCGCAGGCAAGCCTCAACGGCGCTTCTCTTGCCACCAGCTACCTATCCGACAGCAGCCCGGAGGCTATCTCCTGGGGAAACTCCATTTCTCCCGGATCAACAGGGCTTGGCCAATTAGTGTTTGAGCTTCCATCCACAGAGGGAGTTGTGGATCTGATAATCACCGTTGACGCGCTTGACTACTCAGACATGATAGTGATACTTGAAGATTCCTTTGACCTGGCCGGCGTTGAGGCCATAGTCTCAGAGTCAGAATTTGATGTCAAAGTAACCAACGCAGTAGTGACTGACGATGGCGAGGGCACGGATGTTCTGGTTGTGTATATCACCTTTACCAATAACTCTGATTCTGCCACCTCCTTTAGTTATTCTATCGGCACCGAATTCTTCCAAAACGGCATTGCACTCAAGACCACGTGGCTGCCCTACAGGCACCCTCTCATTGATAACGATCTTACCTCTAACAGAAGTACCGATATCAAGACAGGCTCCAGCATAGACCTGATGTTGGTCTTTAGTCTCTACGACAATAAAAACCCTGTTGAGATACAGCTTATCGACAGAACAACCATCGATAATGTGGTGCTTCTTGAAACAAGCATTGACGTTTCAGGGTCATAAGCCAAGCCCAGCGATTACGATAAAAGGCGGTGGAATACCATGAAAATAATCAGTTTTAAAAAGCAAAGTGTGAAAAAGGTTTTTAGTGGGCTTTTGGTGGCGGTATTGCTTGTTGCCCTCACAGGTTGCCAGCCCGTTGTGCAGACAACAGTTGAGGACGAAAAGTCTCAGGACAGACCAGAGGTAAGCGTTGTAGAGAGACCTGACACCAAAGAAGATGATGTAATTGTTGCAGGCACGGTGGATACTTCGTCCGAGTTTAAGTTTGAAGTGCGCGGCGCATTCATTGGAGCTGAAAACTACTCAGATGACCCCGTGGTGATTTTGGTTGCTGAGTTCACTAATCTCTCTGACAAGAACATCTCCTACGGGTTTGCCTTGGATTCCACGGCCTTTCAAGGTGGGCATGAGCTCAGGTCGGCCTATCTGGGAATTGGCACCAACACGTATGAGGATATTGAGCCTGGAGTTACCACCTCTATTCTCATAGCCTGGAAGATGCAAAGCATTACGGATTCTGTTGAGATCACCGTGGTAGATTCTCGACACTACGCCAAAGAAGTGCTCTTTAAAGAAACCTACACCATAGAGCAATTGATTAAGAACACCCTGGAGTTCATCGACGAGTTTGATGTTGCTTCGTAAACATTACAGTCTTAAGTAACTGTCTTGCTCATTGGGGCGGCACGTGTCAAAACGTGCCGCCCCAATGACATACTTGTTGTACAATTCATAATCCAATGGAAGAAAAAATACTCGTGCAACCTTTTTGTTGTTGTCAGGGTATTACTAACAAGTGATGGAGTTCATTGGTGCGCTTTGACCTTGAACAGATTGTACGCAAACACGGAGACATGGTTCTCCGCCTAGCTGTCTCACAGGTTGGCAATAGGGCGGACGCCGAAGACGTGTTTCAAGAGGTCTTTATTCGTCTTGTGCGCTCTATGGACAAGATCCAGGATGAAGACCACCTACGGAATTGGTTGATCAGAGTGACTATTAATCGAAGCAGAAGTGTTTTCTCAAGCGCTCCCCGCAAGCGAGAGCTGCCGGTTGAAGAGCTGCCAGAAACAGTTGTTGAGTCCTTTGACACCGCCGCGCCCACCCCGGCCACTGATGCGATGCAGCGCCTGCCGGAGAAATATCGGGTGCCACTCCATATGTTCTATTTTGAGGAACTGCCTATCAGCGATATTGCGAGGATTCTTGAAAGCAGCGAGGGCACCGTTAAGTCACAGCTGTCAAGAGGACGCCAGATGTTGCGCGAGTCGTTAGGGGAGATGTCTTATGTTTGAAGATGCCTATCGTAAAGAGATGAGCGATGTGCGTGCATCGGAATCGCTGATTGCAGACACGCTTAAAAACATGCAGGCGGAGCAGTTGAAGATGCAAGCGGAGCAGGCCAAGCCTGCCCCAAGAACCAAAAGACCGCTTTTGTTCTTGGTTGGTTTGCCGGCTGCTGCCTGTTTGATCCTTGCCTTTTTTGGTGTGACTCTCTATACGCAGGCAACAGGATACTTTGAGCAGGGCTCCCAGCAACACTTTGTGTTTCAGCCGGTGGAAGGCAATACCTCACTTATGGGAGATGCCTTGTTTGGCAGCTTGGAGGATTTGATTATCAGCGCATCAACTGATTTGAAGCGTGTTGAGTGCGATATCTCTCTCTTGCCTGCCGGTATCCTTGACGCACCCCCGGTAATCTTTGGAGAACGCTTTGTCTATTTAGGCTACGATGAGCAGCAGGCAACCTACTATGCTGCTTTTCTCAAGGGCCCCTCAAGAGTAACCTGGGTGCTGCTCTGGTCTGCCAAGTCAAGCGAAGCCGAGTTCATCGAAGCCATTGAAACTTTCCTTGCTCAACAGTAAGGTCTACCGGTTGAGCCACTTTCTCACATCTATGGGTGTGCCTTTGAGGGCGTTGTCGATTATTTGGTAGGCTACCTGCTCAAGTTCTTGCTTGTTTCCTCGATAAAAATTGTTCAGGAGGTCTTTCATGTGGTCTTTGGGGTTGTCATAAAGCACGCCATATTGTTGTGGCCTGCCTACGTATATCCCATTTTCTCCATCGGTGAACAACAGGTAGTCTCCCTCGTCATCAGGAGCCGCTTGGCTTTGATGGATGAGTCGGTCAACCTCGCGCACAGCAAATTCTGCCACCTGATCGATAATGGCTTCTCTGCTGAGATTTGAGGGGATCTCTATTGAGACCGGTTGGCCGCTGGGAGGGGCAGGCGAGGTGAGGTCCAGCTGTTTTGGGGTCCAGGTGTCGCCCTCGATTATGGAGCCGTAAAAGGTGTTATCCAAAGAATCGCCGGAGTAGCATTTTGCGTCAGCGTTGACGGAAGACCAGAAGATTTTGTCAAGGTCATCGCCCACCACTTCATTTTCTGTGAGCTCACGGAAGGCGGCGTCCAGCACCTCTGCAATTCCGCTCCCTATGCCGCCGGGTGCGCCGGCCGTGCCAGCCGCGTCGGCCGCGCCAGCCGCGACGGCTGCGCTGGTATCTATGATGACTTTTCCGGCGGGGTGCGGCAACTTCTCGTTCATGCCCGCTGTCATGTTAACGGTCACCACCAGCGTCTGTTGAGACATTTTTGTTGGAGTGATCCAAGAGCTTGTCCACTATGTCGCTTGCGGCGGGATTATCGCTGATTACTGCGCCCAAGCCGGTGGCCACGGGCATAACATCGGTTGCTTTGTCTCCAATGACGTCAACGAGCTTTTGTATGTCGATTCCCTGCTTGCCCTGCGCGGCTTGTATGGCGTTGATGGTGGCAATAGTCTGCGGGGCAATGTTCAAGATATTGTCAAACTGGCCTTTGGCCTCTGCTGCGTTGCCAATGAGCGTGATGTTATCGATATTGCCCACCTGGGCGGCAACCGCCTCGGCCGTGGCAATCTGTGCAGAGAGGGTGTCGGGGTAGTACAAAAGCGATGCAGCGCCGGCAGAAAATGCATTGAGGGCCTCTGCCATCTTCTGCTTACCGGCAGCCTCTGCCTCAAGCTTTGCTCTCAGACCCTCTGCCTCTGCCAGCAGATTGGCCTTGTTACCGGCGGCTTCTGCCTCAAGGCGCTTTTGCTCGGCCTCTGCTTGAAATACTTTTTGTGCCTTTTCGGCTTCTGCCACGCGCTTGATGCGCTCGGCCTCTGCCTGGGCATCTTGAATGGTTGCTTCTTTTTCTGCAACGGCCTTGGTGACAATGTCAGCCGCGTACTTGTTCTCCTGCACCTGCTTGCGTGCGGCCTCTACCTCCGAGGCGGCCTTTTCTTTATCGCGGAGAGCGTTTTGCTCGGCGATGAACACCGCGGCTTCTGCCGTGGCCCTGGTCTCAAGCGCCAGCTGCTCGGCCTTAGCCGTGGCGGCCTGCTTTTGACCCTCCATCTCGGCAATGGCAACCAGGGTTCTGTTCTGCTCTTCTTTTTGCGCCTTCATCTGCTGCGCCACTACAATGGCGGCGGATGCCTGGTTTTGCGCCACTGTCTCGGTTGAGCGGCGGGTCTCTTCAGAGGCCCTGATCTGCGCCTCTGCCTTTACGGCAGCCGCGCGGGCAACACCCAGCGACTTGATGAACTCATTGCGGTCATCAATGCGATTGATGGTGAATTTTTCCAGCTTGAGGCCCATCTTCTCAAAGGTCTCTGAGGCCTCGGTGATGATGTCTTGCGAGAGCTGCTCTCTGTCTGCATTGAGCGCCTCTACCTCACGGTTTGCCACCAGGCCACGAAACGCGCCCTCAAAGATGGGGGTGAGCTGTGCTTCAATGTCAACCTGCTTGCGCCCCAAAAAACGGCGGGCAAAGTTATCAAGAGAGGCGGTGTCGTTGTTCACGATAAACAGCGCCGTGCCCTCAATGTTCACCGGGATGAGCTGGGCAGCCAGGATGTCGGTAAGGTTGACGCTGATGGGAAACTGGCTGATGTCAAAACGCTCAACCTTTTGAAAGAAGGGAACCCTGACCCTACCGCCGTTGGTAAGGTACTGCGATTTTCCAAAGCCGGTAAATACCGCTGCCTGGTTGGGCGGGACAATCACCCACAGCCTCTTCACCCACAAAAAGACGAGCATGACACCAACGATGATGACGATTGCAAGAGGCAACCATACGGGAATGAGTCCTAGATAATCCACAGTGATCAGTTCTCCTTTACTTTTGGTTTTCTTCTTTCACTTTTATGTTTCTTTTGTCTCTTCGGGGCTTTCTTCTTTGGTTTCATTTGGGCTTATTGGGGTATCTCCGATATCAACAAAGGCTATCGTTCCTTCCATGCGCACTATCTTTACGATGTCGCCTGACGAAAAGCTGAGCTCAGTAGTCAGTGGCCTGGCCGTGAGGCACCTGCCTTCAACCATGACTTGTCCCATTGTGCCTTTTGACATGGGAGCAATGACCGTTGCGGATTTGCCCACAGACTCCTCCGGCTTGTAATCACCGCTGTATTGCCGGCGCTTAAGCGGAACGATAATAAAACGCCCGGCAGAATAGGCGCAGAGAAAACCCACCACCAAGCCAATCAACAAGGCCAGTATAGGCGGGATGTTAAGCGAGTTGAACAAAAAGCCCCCAGCACCCGTGCCCGAGACTCCAATGCAGATAGTGGTGAAGGATATCCAACCAAAACCGTCCACGTCAAAATCGAGAGCCCCAGTGAGTCCATCAAACAAGCCACCCACCGCATCGGTGATGCTGCCAAATATCAAGGAGATAATGGCAAGCCCCAGACCGCCAGCAAAAAGCACCAGGAATATGATGTTAGCCACCTGATGCGACAACAACGAAGCGAGAAATTCCACGATGCTACCCTGCCTTTCAATACCTGTTCTGTTATTGCTAGTTGAGTTGATTCTACCTGCAATTATAGCCGATGAATGGTACAGGAGGGACGGGGCTGACGTGGAACAGGGGGACGGGGTTAGTGTACCAATTTGGCCAAGAGCCAAATTGGTACACTAACCCCGTCCCCCTGTTCCACGTCAATTATTCCCCGCCAACTTCAAACTGTGAGTTGTAGAGCATGGCGTAGAAATCGTCTTGTGCAAGCAACTCTTCGTGGGTGCCTTGCTCAACGATATCGCCCTCGTTGATGACTAAGATGAGATCTGCGTTTTTAATGGTGGAGAGCCGATGGGCGATGATGAAGCTGGTGCGCCCAACCATCAGGTTGTCCATAGCTTTTTGTATCAGCAGCTCGGTGCGGGTGTCAACCGAAGAAGTGGCCTCATCAAGGATGAGGATGCGCGGGTTATGCAACACGGCGCGCGCAATGGTCAGGAGCTGCTTTTGGCCCTGCGAGACGTTAGTTGCCTCCTCATTGATAACCATGTTGTAGCTGCCCGGCAGGGTTTGGATAAAGTAGTCTGCCTGGGCAACTCTGGCGGCGGCGCGCACCTCTTCGTCGCTTGCGCCCAGCTTGCCGTAGCGGATGTTCTCGGCAATCGTGTCGGAGTAAAGCCAGGTTTCTTGCAGCACAATGCCAAAGATGTCATGCAAACTGCTCCGCTGATACTCACGGATGTCGATGCCGTCAATTGAGATGGAGCCGCTGTCTACATCATAGAAGCGCTCCAGCAACTTAACGAGGGTGGTTTTGCCGGCGCCGGTGGGCCCAACGATGGCAATCTTGGCACCGGGGCTTACCTTGGCAGAGAAGTCCTTGATGATGACTTTCTCCGGCGTATACCCAAAGCGCACCTTATCAAAGGTCACGGCACCTTTGACATCCGCGGGATTAGCAGCCAGGGCACCGGGCACATCTGCCGGCACTTCCTCTGCCTCCAGCAGGGTAAAGACGCGCTCAGCCGCCGCGATGGTCTGCTGCAAGATGTTGGATATCTGCGCCGCCTGCACAAGGGGCTGCTGAAAGTTGCGCATGTACTGGATGAAGGCCTGGATGTCGCCCACCTGCATGGTGCCGCCAATGGCCAGCCAGGCACCGATGATACACACGATGACGTAGCCAATGTTGCCCACCACATTCATCATCGGCATCATCAAGCCGCTGAGAAAATTCGCCTTCCAGGCGGCCTTGTAGAGCGTGGTGTTATTCTCCTCAAAATCCTCTTGCGCGCGTGCCTGCCCATTAAAAGCCTGCACAACGCTGTGGGCGCCGTAGTTTTCCTCAACGGACCCGTTGACCTTGCCGAGGTATCTTTGCTGGGCGCCAAAGTGCTTTTGTGACTTGCTCACAATAAAGCCGATGACCCCAATGCTGAGCGGCAAGGTGAGGATGGCGGCAAGGGTCATCTGCCACGAGATAGAAAGCATCATGACAATGACACCAATGAGCGTGGCCACCGAGGTAATAATCTGCGTGATGGACTGGCTGAGACTTTGGTTGATGGCGTCT
The DNA here is from genome assembly GCA_009784425.1 of Coriobacteriia bacterium. Taxonomy (GTDB): domain Bacteria; phylum Actinomycetota; class Coriobacteriia; order Coriobacteriales; family UBA8131; genus WQXH01. The sequence goes on from WRBR01000034.1 coordinate 9,965, forward strand.
ACGTCGTTGGTGATGTGGCTCATCACGTCGCCGGTGGGGACTTTGTCATAATACGAGAAGGGGAGGCGCATAATCTTGGCGTCTATGTCACGGCGCATGCGGTACGAGATTTTGTTGGCAACGCCCGCCATGATAAAGCCCTGAATAAACTGAAAGAGGGAGGCTATGCCGTAAAGTGCTAGTGTAGATAGCAAAATAGTGCCGATGACGCTGAAATTGGGCCCCTCGCCCGTGCCTGCAATTTGCCCCATGATGCCGTTGAAGAGTTCCGTGGTAGCGGTGCCCAGCAACTTGGGCCCTACGATGTTGAAGACGGTTGACGCAAGGGCAAAGATGGCAACAAAGATGAGCGCTATCTTAAAGGATCCCAGGTATTTGAGAAGCTTTTTGAGGGTGCCCTTGAGGTCTTTGGGCTTGTCGCCACCTATCATGCCGCCCAGGGGACCGCCGGGGCCTCCGCCTCCGTGACGCCCTCCTCCGGGGCCAAAGCCGCGCCTGCGAGCGTTGAATTTCTCTTGCTCTTTTAGGGCGCCTTGCTGAGTTGTTGTCTGGCCTGTTGTCTGGCCTACTGTCTGAGCCGTTGCCTGACCTGCTGTCTTCTCGCTCACGGGGTCTCACCCCCCAGCGCAGGCGAAGAATCCAGCCCCCCAGCCCCCACCTTGTCATCCAGGGCGGAGCGTAGCGCAGCAGCGATTTCTTCAGGCGAAAGCTGTGTCTCTGCCACCTCACGATACTGAGGGCAGGTACGCAGCAGCTCAGCATGGGTGCCCTGGGCAATAACCCTGCCCTCGTCAACCATATAGATTCTCTCAGCATTCATGATGGTGCTCACCCGCTGGGCAACAATGATGAGGGTAGCATCCTTGGTATAGCTTGCGAGCGCCTTGCGCAGCGCAGCATCCGTAGCAAAGTCCAGCGCCGAAAAGCTGTCATCAAAAAGAAAGACCTCAGGGTTAATCGCCAAAGCACGCGCTATAGCCAACCGCTGCCGCTGCCCGCCCGAAACATTAGACCCACCCTGAGCAATCTCAAAACCAAACCCCGCCCCGTCATCCTGAGCGGAGCGCAGCGCAGCAGAAGGAGCCAGCCCCCCAGCCCCCTCCCCGTCATCCTGAGCGGAGCGCAGCGCAGCCGAAGGACCCAGTCCTTGATCCTCCGCCGGCCTGACCCCCTTGTCGTCCTGCGCATTCGGCGTAGCCGAATGTTGCAGGATCTCATCCTCCGCCCCAAGCGCACTGATAAAGTCCAAAGCCTGCGCAACCTCCGCAACCTTCGTGAGATCCTCCGGCAAAAGCGAGGGATTTCCGTAAGAGATGTTCTTGGCCACCGACCCACTCAGCAGCAAACTCTTCTGAGGCACATACCCAATGCGCCCCCGCAGGTCATCAATAGCAAGATCCCTCACATCCACCCCATCAAAGAGCACCGCACCCTCGCTGGCATCATAGAAGCGCGGAATAAGGCTCAGGATAGTAGACTTGCCCGACCCGGTAGACCCGATAATGGCTGTAGTCTCCCCAGGCTCAGCCACAAAGTTAATGCCATCCAAGGCAGGCGCCTCGGCTCCCTCGTAACTAAAGCTCACATTAACCAACTCAACCCTGCCCCGCTTGCCTGCCGGCAAATCCTCGGAGAGCGACACAGGATTCTCAGGACTGGTTATCAGAGGCTGGGTCTCCAAAACATCGGCAATACGCCCAGCACTCACCGCCGCGCGCGGCACAAAGATAAAGGCCATCGCAATAAACATAAAGCTCATGACCACCATCATGGCGTACTGCATGTAGGCCATCATGTCGCCCACCTGCATGGTGGAGGCGGCCACCTGCTCGGCACCTATCCAGATGATGAGAATGGTGAGCGCATTCATGAAGATCATCATTATCGGCATCATAAACACCATAGCGCGCTGGATAAACAGGTTAGTCTTGGTTACATCAACGTTTGCCTTGTCAAAACGCTCCATCTCAAAGGGCGCCCGCGAAAAGGCGCGGATGACCATTTGCCCGTTGAGCGATTCGCGCGCCACCAGATTAAGCCGGTCAATCAGCTTTTGGATAATGCGAAACTTGGGCATGACGATAATCATCAGCACCACAACCACGCAGAGCATAAAGAGCACCGCGATACCCATTATCCAGCTCATGCTCACGCTTTTTTGAAGCGCCATGAACACGGCACCCAGACCCATGATAGGCGCGTAGAAAAGCATACGGATGCCCATAGTTACCAGTATCTGTATCTGGCTGATATCGTTGGTTGAACGCGTGATAAGACTGGCCGTTGAAAACCGGTCAAACTCCGTATGCGAAAACGACAGCACCTTGCTGAATATCGCACTGCGGAGGTTGCGAGCCAAACCGGCACCAGCGCGGCTGGAAAGAAGGCCCACCAGCACGGTAGCGGTACCGCCAATAACGGTGATGAGCAGCATGATGAGGCCAACGCGCACAATATAGCCAATCTCATACTCCTCCATGTTGACTCCAAGCTCAACATAGAAATTACGTGTGAGCATGGTAGCGCTCTCATTGCGCATGAGCTCGTCAACTTCACCGGCTTTAGCCTGATAAATAGCCATAGTGGTAGGAGGAATCATTTTGATGAGCGGCAGCACCTCAGAAATCGCAGAAAAATCGATGTCGCTGATGTTGGCGCTTATGCCGTTGCCGTCTGTTGTGTCAGAGTCGTTTGTATCCGCACCCGCACCGCCCGCGAGCATCTGCTCTGCCGCTCCGGGCGGCAACTCAATACCAAGATTCTCAATGCCGTTTTCAGAGAACTCCCGCAGCACCCCCACCATAGTCCAAGTTGCAAGACCAAAAGCCTGATCAAGATGCGCTCGCGTATCAGCATCAACGCCTTCCCTCAGCACATAAAGGCCCTCAGCAGAGGCGCTGGGATATCGATCGCTCCAAGGCTTACCGCTGGGGTCAAGACTGCCGGGCAACACCAGCTCGTAATTATCCTCCACCAGCTCCAACTGGTGCGAATCCATAAAGGCCGTGGTGAGCTCGTAGGCATCACCAGACAAAGCAACCGGCGAGCGATCCTCCACCCCGCCTTGCTGAATACCCACATTAACAATGTTGCTCATCAAATTAGGCAGGTTAAGGTCGCAGATAGCTTGAATAAAAAGCAATACGATAGCCAAGGCCACCGAGCCAAGAAAGGGCTTAATGAAACGAGCGAGCCTTAACATGCGCGCAGCTTTCGTCTAGACAACACTAGACATAATCCTAGCACTACTAAGAAGCTTACGACACCGGCAGCTAGTCTTCCTTGTGCGTATCTACTTTAAGCCAGGGATTTTCCTTTTGTGCTTCGGCGATGAGCTCTTCTTTTGATTTCTTGAAAGCACCAAAAATGATTGCGACTATTCCGCTCAACACACCAGCCACCGGAAACGCAATCCAACTGTACATGAACCCGCTTTCTTGTACGGTTCCCTCAAACGGAAAACCACCGCGCGAAAAGCCTAGAATAAAAAACACTATGAAGGCAACAAGCATAATGACACCAATGAGAGCGCTTTGGATTTGCTCTCGCTTCAGCTCTTCAGGAGACACCGTCTGCTTAACAGGGCCACTCCCTTTATGAGCCACGCTGCCGTTTTCTACGATGTAGGTGAATTCCGACTTGTTGTACTGAGACTTCTTCATGCCTGCATAGACAATAACCCCTACCCCCAGAGCCACAAAAAACATGAAAGAAGCAACAATCAGCAGGTAAGAAAACGAAACCTCGCTCAGCGCAACAACTTCTCCACTCGCTGGTGAAAACGCAATAAGCATGATGATTGAGAGCATTATGATGCCAACCCCTAAAGCAACGAGCACCGTGAAGCGCTTGCCAAATTTGTCGAGAACCTCATCGGGATAGCACGGCTCGATGTTTGAATTCTTGCGCTTGAACTCCATATGGTTCAAACCCGAAACAATCATTATCAAGGCCCCAACCACAAAAAAGGAAAGCATAATGGCGCTGTTGATATTCGACGCCACACCTATGCCTTCAAGAAACATCAACACGCCAATACCGCAGATTGCAATCATAACGCCGGCAACTATGCCCCGGCAAAACCGATTCATATGGGCATCATAGAGCTCGGTATCCTTGATGTTTGCTATCTTGACGCTGCCGCGCATAAGGTCATCGAGATTGGTGTGGTAAAGGTCGCAGAGAGCAAGCAGCTTGTCGGTTTCAGGATAGTTGATGCCCGCCTCCCACTTAGACACCGTTTGCCGCGACACCCCCAGCTGCTCTGCAAGAGCTTCCTGCGTAACCCCATAATGCTGACGAATATAGATAAGGTTCTGCGCAAAATTCATTACGATTCCTTTCAGCTGGCTTCATTATACTGAGTGTGAGTAAAGTTGGATTGGCTCTCTGCCCAACTTTTGCCTGCATTTCTAATCAAACACTTTTTCTAGAATCAATCGAACGCTTGAAACTATAAAGAAGCAGCTGCGCACTTTCTATCAACCTGATGTTGCGTTTTGCTCATTTTGCCGCACGCTCAGGTTGCATCGCCCTGAAAGGCTCAATACCCCCGAAAAACGACCCCTAAAGGACAAACTGCTAAATCTCAGTATTCCGTCAAAAGAGAGGTTTCCTTGATTGGCAGCAGTAGACTGTGCAAATCAAAGTGAGCAGCAGCAAAGCCAGAGTTTCGGGAGTGATACAAGCGTTTATCTAAATGATTGGCCAGAATCCTCGCCACTTTTTCTAGCTCAGTTCTACTGTAAATCTGCTCCTTGGTAACAGTTATAACGGTGATTCCCATTAAGGCAAGGGCATTTCTCTTCTTGGAATCAGCTGCGATGTTCTTTTTGCCAGTGTGATGAGCGTCACTGTCGTATTCAACGGCAAGGTCATAGTCCGGCCAGAAAAGATCGCACTCATAATAATCCTTGCTTGCAGACTTCTTGACCGCTTTTGAAGGAGTAATTCGATAATTGAGCTTAGGAAAAAAGAAGCCATAGCCTCCCTTGTTATAAGGTAAGGTCAGGAGCATGGCAAGTTTGGTTTCCATTGGCGAGGCCGAGCCGTCCAGGATGTAACGCAAGGCAAGCAGTGCATTCTTATGCCCGTTTACCCCCGGTATGCGCTCAACAAAAGTAAGTAGTGCTCTCACATTTGTCAGCGGCTTGCGCTTGTAAAAACCGCACTTAGGCACTTTTGTATCTCCAGCTAAAGGAATCGAGTACACTCCGCATAGTTCATACCCTAATTGAATGAGCCTGGGCAGCGGCAGCTGATTTGCCAGCTGAAGAAAGCAAAACTCCGGAGTGCTCACCATATGGCCTTCTTTGGCTTTCACAAAGCTCCCGGCAGGAGTCTCGCCTTTGAATACATGCTGCATTATTTCTTTGGGTAACTTTCTGGTGCTGGGCTTGCTCAGCATGACATGTAATGGGGGTGCAAGCTGCGGTAATTGAGGAGGCATCAATGGCTCCTCGGGCGGAAAACTGTCAGGGAGCGCAACACTACGCCGCCGCTTAGAATCACTCTGAGGCAATGAGCGGTGCAAGCGCCAATACTCTAAAGCAGATTTATGACTGATGAAGAGCTTCATGACACGATAGTAGCAGTTTTTGCACAGAATTTTCGATTGTTCGCTCTGCTCACCCCCAAAAAGACACGATAAGGGCAATAATGTTCTTATTATGTTGCAGCTGCAACATAATATGGGCTTTTAAGCCTGAATCTAAGGCTGAACGACCAAACAATCGAAAATTCTGTGCATGAACTCAGCAAAACCTGCCAAACGCGCCTAGTGCCGTGGCCGTGCGCGTTGGGGCAGGTGGAGTGGAGAGAGTGAGGCAGAGGCCTTCAGGCTCTGAAACACCTATGCCCCAGTGATGTGACAGACGACCTGGTCTCACAACACAATTAATTGCCAATTACATGGCAGCTGGATGGTTAAAGCGAGAGCCTATGTTACCATTTGAACAAGAGTGGCAAGCAGAGGCAGTATCTCGCGGGCTACTCAGGTAAAATAAACAACCCCTTCGAATGTTTGTGAGGTTATCATGCTTCTAGTGGCACGTTACGTAATTCCGATAAGTGCACCACCCCTGGAAGATGGCGCCATTCTGATAAAAGACGGCGTTATTGCTGAAGTTGGATTAGCCAGCAAACTTAAAGCGCAGTACCCCGAGGAAACTATCAAGGACTTTGGCCTTGCGGCGCTTATGCCCGGGTTTGTTGATGCACACACCCATTTGGAGTACACCGCCATGCGAGGGCTCATCAATGATGCCCCTTATGCCGCCTGGAAACTCCACATTGCGGACAAGGAAAAGCTCTTCACCGCTGAGGACTGGGAAGACTCCGCATTGCTGGGCGGACTAGAAACCGTCCGCTTTGGAATTACCACAGTGGCTGACATCACCGCAACGGGTGCCTCGCTTAAGGCAGCCCAGCAGATAGGCTTACGCGGCATTTTCTACCGCGAGGTAGGCACTATGGAGCGCCAAGAGGTAGATAATGTGTTAGAAGAGGCCTTTGCGGATATCGACGACTGGCGCGCCAAGGCAAGCTCAAAGCAAAAGGTAGGCATTGCCCCGGCGCCGCTCTTTACCTGTCATCCAAAGGTCTTTGAAGGTGTTGCCAAATATGCAATGGACGGCACCCCGGTTGCCATGCACTTGGCTGGCAGCAGGGAAGAGTATGACTTTATCCGCTATGGCTCCTCGCCCTTCTCGGTGCACTCGGTTGAGCAGGAGCGTGGCTATGGCATAGACGTGCCGCCGTGGCTGGCAACCGGCGCTAGTCCGGTGCGATACATTTTGAATTGGGGCGTGTTCAACGTGCCCAACTTGCTTGCAATCCACTGTGTTCAGGTTGACGAAGAAGACATTGAGATGCTGGCAGACTTTAACGTGAGCATTGCCGTATGCCCCCGCTGCAACGCGCAGCTGGGCATGGGAGTGGCGCCTATCACCAAGTTCCGCAAGGCCGGCATTACGGTGGGCCTGGGAACTGATTCACCGGCGGCTACCGACTCAACCGACCCCTTTGCAGAGATGCGCACGGGTCTTTTGCTGCAGCGCGCCAAGGGCAGCAGGTCAACATTCCTCAAGGCAACAGAGATGCTGGAGATTGCAACTCTTGGGAGCGCTCGGGCTCTGGGCATTGAAGATGAGGTGGGTTCGCTCGAAGCGGGCAAGAAGGCAGACATCATCGCCATCGATCTTTCTCGCTCAAGCCAGGTGCCCACACATGATCCGGGTCAGGCGGTGCTGTTCACCGCGCATCCCGGTTCCATTTTGATGACTATGGTAGAGGGGGAGGTTCTCTACGATGGAGCCCACCAACACAAGGTGGACGTAGACCGGATAATCAACAGATCTGAGGAAATGCGTATTAAGCTGCGTATGTAGTAACGCACGAGGCTTTGCATGTAGGTAGGTATGGCACTAAAACTTCCTCATACTTTAACGCGACGGGGGTTCGTTGCTGGCGCTGCGGCAGCGGCTGCATCGGCTGCGGCTGCGGGAGCCTTGGGCGGCTGTAATGATGTGAGCCCTCAAGAAGAGATAACTGCCAAGGTTCAAGCGCAGTTTCCGCGTGCGCAGGTTGAGTACCTCAGTGTTGATCCAACGCAGGTCTTGGCACACACCGATATGGCCATGCATGAGGGTATCGACTACCTGCGCGAGACTCACAATTTTGAGCTTCCGCTGGGCAGCCTGGTGCACCAGAGCTCCAACACCCATGCCCTGGTCAAGGCGCCGGGGGCTTCTTATAATGCTTTGATTCGCTTGGGTTTTGCCGATTTTGAGGCCGGGACCTTCACGCCCATCCTTGGTCAGGCGCTGGGCGCGTTGGAAGACTATGTTATCTACGAGGCACGGGCTTCGTCTCAAGCCATAGCCTGGGTGGAGTGCAACATGGTGCATGGGTTTTGGAGGGTTTATGCCACGCTGCTTGCCGACGGCACCGCCAATGAAGAGATTATGCAGCAGGCACAACTTCTTGACTCCGGCGTAGGCACCCACGTTCCGCCACTGCTGGCAGTGAGCGACAGAAAAGTCTATTGGACGGTGATGCCCGACCCAACGGGCACCGCCTCAACAGAAGACTCCTACCTCAAGGCAGTGGATTTTAGCAAGAGCTCGCAGGCAACCGGGATAGAGCCCCAGATTGTGTACACCTCTCATGGCCGCATGATAACCACCCCCATTGTGTCCGGCGATATGCTGACCTTTGTGCCGCGTGTTGACACCGGCTCGGTGTACTACCAGCTCACCACGATGGACATGAGGAACGATGAGATAAAGAATATCTCGATACTGCCGCCCTCGGTGCGGGTTTCTGACGCGGTATGGCTTGAGAGTGGATTTGCCTTTGGCATTGAAGCCAATTATGACTATGCCCTGGGGCTCAGCCTGTTTGGCACCTACCTGCAATTGGGCAACGGGCAATATCTCTACGTTAATAAAGTGCCTACCTCTGCGTCGCTTCGTATGAAATCGCTCACGTATGTCAAGTCAACCAAGAATGTCCTGGGCCTGGACCCCCAAAGCGGCACGGCTGTTATTGTGGGCACGCTGCAAGACTGCGTTGACTATGGCGACGTCTTAGCTGGAGCCGGCCTGCAGGACAGACTCGTGGTTTTTACCACGGTTACCTCGCGCATAGGTCTAGAGCTTGGCAGATGCCAGGTGCGGGTGTTTGACCCGTACTAACAGCTTGGGAGTGTTACAATACTCACACTGCAAATAACTTTTAGCGCAATGCCTCTTGGTTGGATCATTCGGCAGATAAAGGCAAGGAGAAGGCTATGGATGACGAGAACAAGAAGATTCTTCTGGTTGAGGATGAAAAATCCATTAGAGACGCCGTTCAAGCATATCTGGAGCATGAGAAATATGAGGTAACTCCTGCTGAAGACGGTGTGATTGCTCTTGAGAAGTTTGAAAAGGAAGAATTTGATCTTGTGGTTTTAGACTTGATGCTGCCGCGGCTCTCGGGAGAGCAGGTGCGCAACAAGATTCGTGAGACTTCTATGGTTCCCATTATTATACTCACCGCCAAGGGGTCTATTGAAGATCGCGTTATGAATCTTGAGCTGGGTGCCGATGACTACCTGGTAAAGCCGTTTTCTCCCCGCGAGCTGGTGGCGCGTGTGAGGGTGCTGCTGCGCAGGACTCAGTCTGAGGAGGGCAGCCAAAGAATAGACCTGGGCGACATTGTCATAGACATGGTGGGTCACAAGGTATTTGAGAAGGGCGCGCAGATAGACATGACAGCCAGTGAGTATAAATTGCTAGTTACACTAGCAAAAACTCCCGGCAGGGTTTTTACTCGCAGCGAGCTGGTGCGCAAGGTGCTGGGTTATGACTTTGAGGGTTATGAGCGAAGCATCGACAGCCACGTCAAGAACCTGCGGGCCAAATTGGGAGACGACCCCAAGAATCCAAAATGGCTCTTTACCGTGCACGGCATTGGCTATCGTTTTGAGCTCAATCAAGAGTAGTTTTTTGTCTGATGCCAAAACTTGCAGCGAAGAACCATCAAGACACAGACCCCTTACTGGAGAACCCTGAGCACAGCGACTCAGAAGAACACGGCGGAGAAGCTCCTCACAGGGAGATAGAAAGCTACGGCATTCACCGCTTTTCCACCACAACCCGGCTGATAGCGACCTTTGCTATGGTGGCTCTGGTCACCGGTGCCTTTTTTATTGCAGCTCAGGTATTCATCGCTTTTTTGCAAGGCAACATCCTCGCCTCGGAGTTTTATGTAGGCATGATAATCGCCGCCCTTTTGGCGGTAATCCCCGCTACGCTTTTGGGCCTTTTTTCTGCGAGAGGCATTACGGTGCCCATTTCTAAAATCATCGACACGATCAACGAGATCAAAGGCGGAGGTCTCTCTGCCCGCACCGGACTCACCGGTTACGATGAGATAGGCAGGCTCGGCTCAACGCTGGACGAGATGGCCGATACCATAGAGCGCAACACCGAATACGAGCGGCAACTCACTGTAGCGGTGGCCCATGAGCTCCGCACGCCGCTTATGGCGATGCAGGCAAACCTTGAGGCGATGATAGACGGGGTTGTTCCCTCTGATACCGAGAACCTGATTGCGGTGAATTCGGAGGTTCTGCGTCTGGGGCGTTTGGTTGAGGCGCAGCTCAGGCTGTCGCGCCTGGAAGCGCGCATTGTGGAGTTCAATCCGCGCCGCCTGGATCTGGGCATGCTCATCACCCGCCTCATCTCTAACTATACGCTTTTGATAGAGGGCTCCGGGCTGGTGCTGGATTTTGCCGCCGAAAAAGGGGTTACCGTTTATGCCGACCCCGATATGATTCGCCAGGTAGCGGCCAACCTGATTTCTAACGCCATCAGGTATACCCCCGAGGGCGGGCGCATCAGGGTGCTTGTGCGCAACTTTGGCCAGGCGGCTGAGCTTGAGGTGGCAGACACCGGAATTGGCATTAGCAAGGGCGACCTTGACTTGATTTTTGAGAAGTTCCAACGCGCCGACAGCAATCCCCGCAAGGGCTCCGGCGGCCTGGGCATTGGCCTAGCCATAGCACGCGAGATTGTTGAGATTCACAAAGGCAAAATCGTAGTGCAAAGCGAGCTTGGCCTGGGAAGCAGTTTTATCATACTACTACCTTTGGATAAGTAAGAGGGAAGAGTTAAGAGTTAAGAGAGAAGAGAGAAGAGAGAAGAGTTAAACCCTATTGTTATCCTGAGCGAAGCGCGTTGCGCGGAGCCGAAGGATTCAGTGGGAGAGTTACGAGTTGAGAGTTAAGAGTTAGAAAAGTGGGGAGCGAAACTACCTGTTATTCCCCGGTCTGGACAGAACAACAACATTGGAGGAAAAATTATGACACTGGCTTTAGACCTTAAACCTACTGCTCGCGGCAAGGTTCGCGATTTATACGATCTGGGAGATCAGCTGCTGTTTGTGGCAACTGACAGAATCTCGGCGTTTGACTACGTACTAGAGAGCGAGATTCCCTACAAGGGCGAGGTGCTCACCAAGCTTTCGCTCTTTTGGTTTGAGCACCTGGCAGACCTCACTCCCAATCATCTTATCTCTGCAGATGTTGCGGATTTGCCGGACCCCTTTAACCGGTACGCGAGTGAGCTGGCGGGGCGCTTTATGCTGGTAAAGAAGGCAGAGATGTTTCCGGTGGAGTGCATTGTGCGCGGCTATCTGGCCGGCAGCGGCCTTAAGGAATACGATAAAGAGGGCACCGTGTGCGGCATAACCCTGCCCACCGGCCTCGTGAATGCAAGCCGCCTGGAAGAGCCCATCTACACCCCTTCAACCAAGGCCGAGCAAGGCGATCATGACGAGAACATCTCGTATGAACAAACAGAAACGC
>WRBR01000035.1 GCA_009784425.1 Coriobacteriia bacterium
CGGGGTTAGTGTGGAACAGGGGGACGGGGTTAGTGTTCCAATTTGACCAAGGTCAAATTGGAACACTAACCCCGTCCCCCTGTTCCACACTAACCCCGTCCCCCTGTTCCACCTCCTGTACCAAAAAAAACCTAAGAGTCGCCCAAAAAGGCGCCGGACTGCCTGGACCACAGCCGCGCATACTCCCCGCCTGCTTCGATGAGCTCGGCGTGGGTGCCGTCTTCTACGATGCCGCCCTCGCTCAAAACGATAATGCGATCGAGGGATGCCACCGTTGAGAGCCGGTGCGCAACCACAATAGAGGTGCGGCCTTTCATGAGATTGGCCATTGCGTCCTGGATGAGCTTTTCACTCTCGGAGTCTAGGGCGGAGGTGGCCTCGTCCAGCACCAGGATGGGCTCGTCGGCAAGGATGGCGCGGGCAACGGCAACGCGCTGGCGCTGGCCGCCGCTCAGCTTGACGCCGCGCTCGCCGGTTATGGTATCGAAGCCCAGCGGCAGCGCCTCAATGAACTCCAAGGCGTTGGCCTTTTCGGCGGCGGCGCGGATTTCTGCCTCCGTAGCATCCGGGCGGCCGTAGGCTATGTTCTCGCGCACCGTGCGGTGAAACAGCAGGGGCTCCTGCGGCACATAGGCTATCTGCGAGCGCAGGCTCACCTGCGTCACAGAGGCAATATCCTGGCCGTCTATGCAGATGCGCCCTTTTTGCAGGTTAGAAAGCCGCAGCAACAAAGTGGTCAGCGTGGTTTTGCCCGAGCCACTTCTCCCCACAAGCCCCACGCGCTGACCGGCGGGAATATGCAGGGTAAAACCCGAGAACACCTTGGTGGAGAGCCTGTCGTCTTCTACATAGGCAAAACTCACGTCTTCAAAGTCGATGGCGCCGGCGCTCACCACTATCTCCGGCGCTCCCGGTGCATCGCTCACCAGGCGCGGCTCGTCCAAGATTGACGTCATGGCAGCCGCCTCGCCAAAACCGCGGTATATCGAGGCAAAAGTCATGTTGAGCCGGTTGAACTGCATGCAGAGCGCCGTGGTGTAGGTAAAAGCCATGACCAGCGTGCCGGCGGTGATGCCAAACCACGCGCTGCCGCCCGTCACCAGCACTACCATGCAGGTCATGATGCAAACGATGATGAGGCTGGTAATTGCGCCCCTCATGGTAGCCGAGCGCATTCGGCGGGAGTCAGCGGCAAACACATTGTTGTTGACCTCGTTGAAAATGCCGCGCTCATAGGCCTCTCGCCCGTAGGTCTTAACTGCCAGGATATTGGTAATTGAGTCGGAGAGCTCGCCAGAAAGCGCGTTTTGCGCAGAGGCGGTTGCGGCGTTCAAGGGCAGTATCCGCTTGAAAAGCAGCCAGGCGGCCGTAGTATAGATAGCCAGCAACACGGCTAAAACGGCCACATAAAGCGGCAGCGGCGCAGCCAGTATCACCAGGGTGAAGATGGCGGTGAGTCCAATGGGCACCACCGCATACACCGCGCTCTCCATCAAAATGGAGTAACCGCTGATGAACTTTTGCGTTTGAGACACCAAAGAGCCACCAAAGCGTGCGGCATGAAAGGTCATGGACTGATTGGAGAGCGTGTCAAAGGTGCTGGTAGCCAGGTCATAATTGGCAAGGATCTCAATCTTCCACACGCTGTAATCCTGCACCTTAGAACAGGCTTGCCCCACCAGGTTTATCCCCACCAGCGCCAGGATATAAGGTGAGTAGGCTTGCAGCACATTCTCCTCAAGCCAGGGCGGCTCGGTGGTGAGCTTGTCAACTATCAATCCCATGACAAAGGGGTTGCCAAAGGTCAAAAGTCCCACAAATCCCACCGTAGAGAGCATAGCCAAGGCAAAAAATCCCCAGTGTTTGCAGGTAACTGCCCAGTAATAGTGCAGGGTTCGCTTGGTTACCGATACTGTTTTATCCTCGCTCATAACTCTTGCCTTTCCTGTTGGCTGCCTCAGTAAGTTTGCAGTGAGTCATCGCTCAGGCAACATTTTAGTTCTCTTCTGCCCCTATGATATAATTGGTTGTTTCTTTATCAACCGGGAAGTGCTGATTTATTCAGTTAATCCCCTTTGATGCCCGGCTTACCGCCTGGTGAGACAAGGAAAACTATAGGCTTTATGCGTGCTTTTTTCAAAACAATGTTGGCAGCTGTTATGGTGTGCCTCTTATTGGTTGCTCCGCCCATGCAGAGTGCCTTAGCCAATGATGAGGTCACTGCTGATACCCCATTTCCCGACATTGTGGCGCTTCAGGCTAAAGTTGACGAGGCTTCTGCGCTGTATGACGTGGCTACCCAGAACATCTTAGACCTCCAGGTAGAGATTGATGAGCTCAACGAACGTATCTGGGAGATTCGCAAGGAGCTACCCGAGGCGCGCAAGGTTTCAAATGCCGCTGCCAAGGAATACTACTGTCTTCTCTCTACCTCTAACCAGTTTTTGGAGGTGGTTTTGGGAGCCAGCTCGCTCGCAGACTTCTTTGCCAAGGTTGAGTACTCAGCTCGTCTCAATCAGAGCTTTCTTGACGATATATCCCGGCTCACCCGTATAAACGAGGAGCTTAAAGAAGCTCTTGAAGAGCTGGAAGAGATTAATGAAGCCCTGGTATTAGAACAAGAGCGTGCCGAACAGGCTCTGATTGATGCCCGCAATGCACAAACTGCTGCCAAGGAAACTGCTCTCAGGATTGCCGAGGCAACAGCAGCGGCAACGGCAGCAGCGGCAGAAGCTGCGGCAGCTATCAATCATACCCCTGAAGCCCCTCTCAATCCCAGCCCTGTCACTGGTGTCAACCCGGGCTTGCCTGAGTCACCCTCAGAAAAACAGGCGTTTGTTGATCTTTGGACGCCGCGCATCGATGCCTACCTCCTCGGCTCCCCTCTGGAGGGATTTGGCTATGCCTTTGCTAACGCCGCCTACGACTACAATGTAGATCCTCGCTGGAGCCCGGCTATCGCCTGTCTCGAAAGCAGCAAGGGCCGCTACTGCTTTTTGCCCCACAACGCCTGGGGATGGGGACAGATATCCTGGCCAGACTGGGAAACCGCCATCTTTGCACACGTGAGAGGTCTCTCAATTGGTTACGGATACACCATCTCAATAGCCGCAGCCCAAAAGTACTGCCCGCCTAATTGGGAGCATTGGTATAACGTAGTATCCAGCGAAATGGCCCGCATCTAGCGGCTTAATCTGGGCGGCATCTTGGCTTTCTCATAAAATTCGCCGCTCAGTCACTTATTAGTATAAGCTCCTGTTTCGGCGAATTTTCTTATCAAGCCAATCTGCTCGCCCAGATTAACCCGCTTGTTTACTCTCGTTTACAAACCCAGGGCTTTTTTGAGGCCGGCTACCCTGCGTCTTGAGACGGGGACCTTTTCTTCTTCTTCGGCCAAAGTCAGCTGTAGTGTGCCGCCGCTCATGGGGGTTACCTCTTCTACACAGTCAAGGTTAACGAGGTAGCGCCGATGCACCCTGAAGAAATTGTAGGGCTCAAGCTTGGCTTCAAGCTGCGCCAGAGAAACCGTTGAGAGATAACGATCAGTGCTGGTATGCAGATAAGAGTAGTCATCCTTTGCCATGATATAGCGTATTTTATCGGTGGACACGAGTAGCTTTTTACCGCCCTTCTCCACCGGGATGCGTTCAACTTGCACGCCTTTTGAGTTGGCGGTGAGGTGCTTCTTGGCCTTGTTGATTGCCTTTAAAAGCCGTTCCGTTTGCACGGGTTTGAGCAGGTAGTCAATTGCATTGACATCAAAAGCCTTAACGGCGTGCTCGCTGTGGGCGGTCACAAAAATCACCGCGGGCGGGTACTTGAGGCTGCCGAGCGCCTCGGCCAGTTGCAGGCCGGTTGCTCCGGGCATCTGGATGTCTAGGAACATCAAGTCGCCGCCGTGGTCCTTGAGGCGCTCTATGGCCTCTCTCACATTGCTGGCCTCGGCTACCACTTCTACCTGACCGGTCTCGTCTAAGAGGTAGTGAAGTTCGCTTCTGGCGGGAGCCTCGTCATCTACTATTATCGCTCTTATCATCTTTGACCACCTTGCATGAGTCCCATAATCCCAAATTAAGGATTATCCGTGTGCCCACATTGACTTCTGATTGTACCTCAAGCCCTGCGTTTTTACCAAAAAACCCCTCCAGGCGCTCGGCAACGTTTTTAAGAGCCACCCCGGTGCGTTCAGGGTCGCTCACTTTGAGCGCCATCATCTGCGTAGACTCGGGCATCCCAATACCGTCGTCTTCAACGATTATCACTACCCGCTGCCCTGTGATACTTCCTCTGATGTACACATGGAGCGGCTCGTCCACGCGCCTTGCGTGCGCCACCGCGTTCTCAACAAGAGGCTGGATAATAAAGGCGGGTACGTCTATGTTAAGCAGCTCCTCATCCACCTCAACGCCCACGATGATCTGATCAGAGCCAAAGCGGGCCTTTTCAAAGCCCAGATAGCGCAAGGTCTGGTTGATCTCCCAATCCAGGGTGGTTTCTTCCATAGAGCCCTCAAGGGTCTGGCGATAAAAAACAGCAAACTCCCTCAGCAGAATACGAGCGTGCTGGGGATTGGTGCGAATCAGCGAGGCAATGGTGTTGATGGTGTTGTAGAGAAAATGAGGGTTAATCTGGGCCTGCAAGGCCTTGAGGTTCATCTTGGCAGCCAGCTCACGTTGGTGCTCAAGCTCTGCCAGGCGCAACTGCATGTCTAACAGGCCGCCCAGGCCCTCTGCCATAGCAAGCTGGTTGGCGTTAATCTGCTGCGCATTTCGGTAATAGAACTTGAGAACGCCCACAACCTCCTCGTGCTGAAAGAGCGGCACGCAGATTGCCGCCTGCAAGAGCTTGAAGGTCTTGGAGCGGCCAATCTCCTCGTGGGAGCGGGCAATTTGGACCCTGCCCTCCGCTATGGTGCGCTTAGTGGCTTCCGTGGTGATGGGACTGCCAATGCGATGCGACTTCATCTCGCGCCCAAAATACCCGAGAATTATCTCCTTGTCGGTGATGGAAACCGCGCTGGCCTCCGTTGCAGGCAAAAGGAGTTTACACACTTCTTGGGCGCTCTCTATGCTGAGCCCCTTTTGCATAAAGGGGAGCGTTTGCGCTGCCAGCTTGAGAGTGCGCTCACTTTGCCGAGCGCGCAGTCGGTCGGGGCTGAGATTGAGACGCAGCATAAGCATAATCAAGGACAGCGCCGCAACGGTACAGAAAGCCACAACAACAGGATGAGCATTGGAGAGCAGCGCAATAACCGCAACTGCAAAAAGAACCGCAACCGCGATGATAACAACGATTTCAACCAGTGAAAGGCTTCTTTTCATAGTGATATTTTATCACGCCGCTCAGGGTCCCCTTGACACAGACCCCCGTCAGGTTTCTGAGTCGTGGTACAATTGTTCTGATAGCACCGTCGGGTCCTGCTATTGGGTTGAATATCCGTTGCCCGAGCCCGTTCATTGTAACGAGCGCAGTTTTATCAGGAGAATAAACATGCAAAACCAAGACACGAGCGCCTCTTCTTGGCGCACAACAGACCTTGCCCAGGCCGGGGTAATTGCCGCTCTCTATGCGGCTTTGACGCTCATCACCCTTACCCTATTGGGTGGTCTTGCCTTTGGGCCCGTGCAATTCAGGCTTTCTGAGGCGGTGTGTGTGCTGGCGCTCTTTACCCGCAATGCCATACCTGGGCTCACCATTGGCTGCGCGTTGGCCAATCTCGTTGGAATCGCGCTTTTTGGAAGCGGCGCGCTGGGGCTCTTAGACGTATTTGGCGGCTCGCTTGCCACCTTTTTAGGCGCCTGGTGGTGCTGGCGTATGCGCAGCAGGGTAGGCATAGCTTTGCTCGGTCCCATAGTGGCAAATGCCCTGATTGTTGCTGCCTACCTCCCCATACTTTTAATGGCTCTGGGTTTTTACACCATCCCCTTTACTGACATATCGCTCGTTGAGAGCTATCCCCTCATGTACCTCTTTGGAGTGGTTGCGATAGGCATTGGGCAATCCGTAGTAATCTACGGATTAGGGCTGCCTTTGCAGGCAGCCCTCAGGCGAACGAATATTTAAAGGAGTAAACCAAGGGGGTTTCTCTGAGAGAGCAGATTGGCTTGAAAACAAAATCGAATCGACAGGAGCTTATACATAATAAGTGACTGAGATTCGATTTTGTTTTGAATGCCAAGATGCCTCTCAGAGAGAGCCCTTAGCCGCCGTGCTCTTCGGGGGGTCTCGCTGCTGCTGCCGCTGCGCCCTGTTCGTCTTCGGCACGGATGACGGCGCGGCGTATCTTGTTGTTGATGGTCTTGGGCAGCGCGTCTACGTAGGCTATGTGTCGAGGATACTTGTAGGGAGCGGTCTTTTCTTTCATAAAGGCCTGAATCTCTTTGGTGAGCTCGTTGCTTCCCACGTAGCCGGCTTGCAGCACTATGGTGGCCTTGATGGCTGTTCCGCGCGTCTCATCCGGCACGCCGGTAACGGCACAATCAATTACCGCCGGATGAGTGTGCAGCACGCTCTCTATCTCAAAGGGGCTTATGCGGTAGCCGCTTGACTTGATAACGTCATCGTTGCGACCCACGTAGAAGATATAGCCGTCCTCGTCGCGCCAGGCAGTGTCGCCGGAGTGGTACCAGCCGTCATAGATAGCCTCGGCAGTTTTTTCCGGATTTCGATAGTACTCCATCATGATGCCGGGCGGGCGGTTTGCCACATCATACTCAATGCAAATCTCGCCTATCTGCCCCACCTTGCACTCCTTGCCGTCCTCGTCGAGAATGCGGGTGTTGTAGAGCGGCATGGGGCGTCCCATGCTGCCGAGCTTGGGAGTCATGCCGGGCATATTAGCTATGGTGAGAGGGGTCTCCGTTTGTCCAAACCCGTCCATCAAGGTGATGCCGGTGAGCTCGCGCCAGCCTTCAAGCAGGTCGGGGCTCAGTGCCTCGCCCGCACATACGCAGTATTCAAGCGAAGGAAACTTGTAGGTTTCTTTGGGGCCGTTCAAAAACATGCGAAACATCGTGGGAGGGCAGCACAGCGTTGAGACGTTGTACTTATCCACCAGGCCCATCAGCTCTGTTGCATCAAAACGGTCGTAGTCGTAGGTGAGCACGCAGGCCTCCATGAGAAACTGCCCATACAGCTTGCCCCAAACCGCCTTGCCCCAGCCGGTGTCGGCAATGGTGAGGTGAACGCCTCCGTCGCTTTTAACGTTTTGCCAGTGCTTGGCTGTGCCCAAATGCCCCAGCGAATAACGCGCGTCGTGCAGCGCCAGCTTTGGGTTGCCCGAGGTTCCGGAGGTAAAGTAGGCAATCATGGGCTCAGAGGCCACCGTTGGCACCCGCTCCCACTCGGGGCTTGCCGCGTGCACGCTGGTGTTAAAATCAACCCAGCCCTCGCGTTCGGCAGAAAGTGCGCAAAGGCCCTCTTTGCCTGAAAGCGCTTTGCCCAAACCAAGCGCTTCGGCTTCGTCAAGCGCCGGCAGGCCCGGCGTAACGCCACCGCCGCCGCCATGCACCAGGATGCGGGTTTTGAGCGTGGGGATTTGAGGAAGCGCGTTGTCGATGACCTGGGCTATCTCGCCCACATTGGTAGCTATGACAGCCTTGACTTTTGCCTGATTCACCCGGTATTCCACATCATGCTCCTTGAGCATGAAGGTGGCCGGTACCAAGATGGCGCCTATCTTGTGCAGAGCCAGGGCAACAAACCAAAACTGATAGTGACGTCGCAGTATTACCATCACCACGTCGCCCTTTTCTATGCCTTGCTCAGTGAGCAGGTTTGCCGTTTTGTCACTCCAATACTTGAGATCTCCAAAGGTAAAGGTGTGCTCCTCGCCCTCTGGATTGCACCAAATCATGG
This sequence comes from Coriobacteriia bacterium, assembly GCA_009784425.1. Classification (GTDB taxonomy): domain Bacteria; phylum Actinomycetota; class Coriobacteriia; order Coriobacteriales; family UBA8131; genus WQXH01. Next base: position 7,858 of record WRBR01000035.1, read on the forward strand.
CTGGGCGGCTGGGCTCAGCGATGGCAATGTCATCCACCACGTCGTAGGCAAAGTTATAGTCTTCTGGGCAATGCACAGAGAACTTCTCCAGCACGCCGTCTTTGTTGTATTGCTCCTCTACGTATCTGAGGTTTATGTTTCGCATGATCTGCCTTTCTTTGCAGTCTGTTACCTGGTTAGGCTGTTGAGTTCTTTGTTGCTCAATGCCGGCTGCCCGGCGGCAACCAAGGAGAATAAAAAGGAAAGGTGGGCGCTTGGTGATGCTGGTGAGGAGCCAAGGTGAAAGGATAAGCTGCCCGCTGCCAGCAATCTACGCCTAGCTAATCTGTGAACCCGGCTTGAGAACAATCGCAAGAAAGACGCACTCTTCGCCGCCTGTGGCAATCATGCCGTGACCTCGGTTTGAGTTGTAGTAAACCAGGTCTCCGGCCTCAAGCTCTTCCACGTGATCCTCATAGGCAAAAAGCATCTTGCCTTGGATGACAAAGTCAAGCTCCTGCCCTTCATGATAGGAGAGGTGGATGGGCTTGTCCTGCTCCTCGGGCAAAAACGGTGCCGTAACCACAAAAGGCTCAGCCAGCTTGTTCCTGAAAAACGGAGCCTTGTGGAGATATTCAAAGCCCGCGCGGCGCTTGATGACAAGCCCCTCGCCTTTATTGGTGAGTTCGTAGCCGGTGAGGTTGGGCGCCTCGCCGGTCAGCAACTCAATAACATCCACGCCCAGGGTAGTTGCACATTTATAGAGGAAGGTAAAGGAGAAGTCCTGCTCGCCGCTTTCTTGCGCCTTGTATTCTTCAACGCTGCGGCCGGTGGCCTCTGCCATTTGTTCCAGGCTAATGTCGCTATCCTCTCTCAAGGATCTGATGCGCGTGACCACCTCTTGTATCTGCGGTTCTTGTTGCATGTCTCTCCCTCCTTTCTCAGTTATTTGTAGGGCTTAAGTATTTGAGACAAGCTCAGGATTATACCTGAATTCCCTCGTAAATATTAATGAGGGGCCGCACCGTCTCCTTTACTGGCATATCACTAATGTACGTTTGAACGATGTTTGCGAAAGAAAAACCAGCGATAATACGTTCTTGTTTGTCGGTATTATTACCTTCTCCTGTGGGGGGGCGTGCCTGTCAGGAGAAGGAACCGAAGAACACAGGGGTAGCACTACATCGAGGTCTGGTCATGGGACAGGGGGACGGTTCTTGTGTTTGTCTGGGGGTCTAAAGACACAAGAATCGTCCTCCCTGTTCCATTACCAAACATATCCCATGACTTGAAATATCAGTAGTGCCACCGTCAAGACTATAACGGTAATGATGGTCAAAAGGCTGAGCGAGTTAGCGATCTTGCGGTTGCGATACGCTCCCATGAGCTTGCGGTTATTGGCAACAAGCACCAGGAATACCAGCAACACCGGCAAGAGAATGCCATTGACAACCTGCGCTGTGAGCATGATGCTGATCAAATCGATATTAGGTATCAGCACAACCAGACACGAGATAACAATAATGGCCGTGATGATGCCCTTGTACATGGGGGCTTCATCCCAAGACAGGTTAAAGCCTCTCTCCCATCCAAAGGCCTCGCAGATAGCGTACGAAGTGACCAGCGGCAGCACACAGGCAGCCAGGAAGGAAGCACCCACCAGCCCAATGCCAAAGAGAATGTCCGCCGCATAACCCACCGTGGGCTTGAGCGCCAGAGCGGCGGCGGCGGCGTCAACTACTTCGATTCCCTCATCATGCAGCACTGTTCCCGTGGTAATTGTGATGAACCAAACCACCAGGCAGGCCACCAGAGCACCGGTGAAGACATCTGCGCGCAAAAAGAATAGGTCCTTAATTGTGGAGCCTTTCTCCACCACATTTGACTGCCCAAAGAAAATCATCCAGGGCGCTATCGTGGTGCCGATTATCGCGATGATGAGCGAGATAAAGCTGGGGTCCGGCATCATGGTGGGGACCACCGTGTTTACCGCTACTGCGCTCCAGTTGGGCTTGCTTACAAAGGCGGAGACCACATACACCAAAAACACCAGGCTTATAATCAAGAAGATGCGCTCGGTGCGCCGGTATGAGCCCCCCATCAAAAGCGCCCACACGGCCAGGCCTGCCACGGGCACGGCAATATACTTGTTGACCCCAAAAAGCTCCATGCCCGCCGCTATGCCGGCAAACTCAGAAAAGGTGGTGCCGCTGTTGGCAACGGCTAAGGCGAGCATGGCCAGCGCGGTGAGCTTGATGCCATAACTCTCGCGAATCAAGGCGGCAAAACCCTTGCCGGTTTTGGCTCCAAGGCGAGCAGCGCTCTCCTGCACCACCATCAAGAAGAGCATGGCAACGGGAATCGCCCAGAGCATTTTAAGGCCAAATTTTGCCCCCGCTACCGAGAAGGTGGAGATGCAGCCGGCATCGTTTCCGGCCATCGCGGCAAGAATGCCCGGCCCGGCCGCAGCCAGGGCGAGCAAGAGCAGCGGCTTTTTCTTGGTTGCTACCGCTGTTTCCTCGGGCTTGATGACTCGTCCTTTTTCCTCAGGCATGATTGCTCGCTTGTCACATTACGCCGAGGAGCTGAACGAGATAAGTCAAACCAAACTGCACGCCCACGGCACCGAGCATCACCACAAAGGTGATGACCGTGTTGGAGAGCTCTTTATCCTTATCAAGGCGCCGCCTGCCATAGAGCAACACCAGCGTTGAGGATAGCGTCACCAAGCAGGCGGTAATCACCGCAGGCAGGCAGGCGTTTTTAATTTCAGTAATCAGGGCAAGCGTTACCACCAGTCCTTGAACCCAAGATTCATCATGCACGGGTGGCACAAAAGCGCTGGGGATAAACGCCAGCATATTGGCATCGAGGGCGCTGCTCAAGGCTACGGTCAGCAACACTCCCAAACAGGCAATCACTGCCGTAAGGATGAGATTCCTCCTAAAGAGTTTGCCCAGTGTAGCGCTGGCAGATGAGCCTCCGTAGGCCAGCAGGTCGCTCAGCGCAAATGACACGGCGCTGTCTGCCATGAGCAGCACAAGGGGAGCCAGCGCCAAAGCCCCAATGAAGAGCTCAAATCCGCCGGCCATCACAATCATCAAGGTGAGCACTATCCAAATCACAAACCACATCATGCGCCTGAGGAACCATCTCATGAGTGTTCCCACATTGCCCTGGTCATCGCTTTGACCGCCGGAAGATGCCCCGGCAATCTGCAGGTCCTCGGAGTGCTCTTCTTCCAAAACCTCCAGGGCATCGTCTACGGTGACTATGCCCAGGAGCTTTTTGTTTTCATCCACAATAGGCAGGGCTAAAATCCCGTACTTTGAAATGAGGTCGGCAATTTCTTCTTGGTCTTCGTCTGGCCCGGCCGTTACGAGGTCACGCTCGGCCAGCTCGTGCACCTTGGTCTCGGGAGAGGCCAGCACCAAAGAGCGCATACTCAAGGCGCCCAGCAAAACACCTTGGGCATTCACGGTATAGATGTAGTTGACCTTTGGGCAATCATCGCCGCTGGCACGCAGCTTTTCGATGGTCTGAGCAACCGTTTTATCCTCTAAGATGCTCACAAATTCCGGGGTCATGATGCCGCCGGCGGTCTTTTCTTTGTAGCCCAGCAAGGTGCGGATACGTCGGCTGTCTTGCACGCCCATGAGCCAAAGCAGCTTCTCTGCCTTTTCATAAGGCAGGTCGCCGATGATGTCGGCGGCATCGTCTGGATCCATGTTAGCAAGGAGGAGCGAGGCATCGGAATCGCTCATGTCGTCGATGAGGTCTGTTTGATACTCATCATCCAGCTCGCTCATGGTTTCAGCCGCATGCTGGGCATCCAGATGCTCAAAAACCTTGATGCGCTGCTGTGGGTCAAGCTGTTCGAGGATGTCGGCTACGTCAGCCGGGTGTAGCTCATGCAAGCGCTTATGCGTCATCGAGAGCTTGAGCGCGGAGAGATCCCTGTCTACCAGATCCATGTAATTCCACGCAATGATATTCTCTGCCAGCGGACGGCGCAGCAGCTTGCACACCCGGGACACCAGCCTCTCTAGCCACGGTGCCAGCGAGCGCAAAATTCCCAGCGCGCCCACCTCGGCGCCCAGCAAACGCAGCTGCTTGCCGCTCAGGCTAATCTTGAGGTCGTTCACGCGCACCACTTTAAGGCCTTGCGTGTCCACAATCTGCTTATTCAAAAGATCGCGGGCAAGCAAGAGCTCATCAGGCTGCAAATACGAAAACCGGATGTTGTAGCTGGCGGTATTGAGCACCACGCGGCTGCCGTCAAACTCGCTCACATACTTACGCCAGCTCACCATGAGCGGCGTTTTGGAGAGGCCCTTGAAAGCAACGGAAGTGATACGCGGAAACAGCTCGCCGGTTTGAATGGCAAGGTCGTTGATCCTACCGATTTCCACACCCTCGGCATCAATCACCGGGCGTGAAAGCATTTGGGATAGATAAGGCAAGACAGAGTCTCCTTTCCCTATGGCGGCGTTGTCCCGCAACCATCGTCAAAAGGAGACGAGGCATGGGAAGTGCCGATCAGCTATCGGCGCCTCCCCTGGGGACTAACAACTGTGAGGATGGTCTAAACCGCTCACTTGAGCCCTTTCTCTAGGTCTTTACTGGAACAAGCAGTAGTATGCTATACTGCTGTTGGCATCAGGTGTCCTTGGGGTACACCTGAAAAGCACTTACGTTTGCCTCAACCACAGCGGTGGAATCAAAAAACTGCGGTAGAATAAGACGTAGATATTTTAGCCCTTTTGTAGAGAAAAGCAAAGAATTATGAATGACGAGCAGTCCTTTCAGCTAAAAGCAGATTCACCTGAGCCGGGAAGCCGGCAAGAAACGGTACGTCTCAACTTTGACCAGATTAAGCCTGCTCCTGAAAAACCGCAAGACAAACCCAGGCCCAAAAAGAAGAGATCCAACCTGCTGCTCAACTTGCTGATTTGGATTGTGGTTGCCTTGGTGATTGTTGCCTTGGGGCTGGTTATCTCTGCATTTATCGCCGGATTCAATTCGGTTTTTGAGATGCTTGACTGGATTGTCAACGAGGTGCTGTAAGCCGCTGGGGTTTTTGCACCAAGCACATTTTTCACCAAAAAAAGAATTCCTGAGCAAGCATCAGTATGCCGATGCAGGTCAAGAGCCCCGCAAAGGCAAAGCGCATGGGGCGTTCGGGCAGTTTTGCAATGAGCCAAGATCCCAGCTGTGCTCCCGGAATGGTGCCAATCATCAGTGCAACACCATACAGCCACTCTATATGACCAAGCACTGCATGCGTGATAATCCCCGGAATAGCAATGAGCGATATGGCAACCAGCGACGTGCCTGCCGCTTTCTTGAGAGAATAACCTAAAAAGGCCACGCAAAACGGCACGATGATAAAGCCGCCTCCCACGCCTACGATGCCTGCAATGAGCCCGGCGATAAGCCCAATAACTAGGATTAAGGGAAGTGGAGGAGAGCCCTTTTCTCTTTGAGCCTTGGCTTCAGCATTAGCATCAGCCTTGCCGATGATGGTCTCTGCCGTTGCATCTTCTGCCGCGGCTGTGACCCGCCCCGCGGTTTTTTCTGGCACCTCCACTTTTTCTGGCTCCGCCTCTTTTGTTCCCAGGGTTTTATCCTTGAAGAGACTGCGCAGCATCATGGCCACCGAAAAAAGAATCACCACAGCAGTGAGGATAATGGTGATATAAGGAGGCAGTGAGCCAGCTAAGAGCGCCCCTCCCATCGAAGCTATGGCTCCAAAGCCGCCCATCAACAAGCCGGTGTTGAGCGACACTGTCTTCTGGCGAAAATGCCTGATAGAACCCGAGATGCCCGTAGGGGCTATGGTCAAAAGAGAGGTTGAAGTGGCTGATACGATAGGCAGATTAAAACCGATGAAGAGCAACGGCACCGTCATGCCCCCGCCGCCTATGCCAAACATGCCCGAAAGGGCTCCAATGCCAAAGCCACAGATGATTACAAAGACAAAGTCTAATGCTTCCATGAAAACAGTATAGCTGGTAATTGCAAGTAATTATTCCGCGCAGTTAAAAGCCTGAGCTGTTTCTTCCTCCAGCTCGCCTTGCAGCGGCTCCATTACGATGCCGCCGAGTATACTGGCGGAAAGAGGATCGCTGGCCAAGATGTTGACAACCTGGGGCCAGCCAATCTGAAACTCGTAGTAGCGGTCACAAAAAGACTCTGCATAGGCCTTGGCCTCACGTTGCGCGCTGAGGGCAGCCCTAAAGTAGCCTTTGCGGTCGCTTGCGCGCCCTATCATGCGCAGTATTGCCGTAAGGAAGACCCTGCGGCCAATGGAGTGCTCCAAAAAGGGGCCAGGATACGGGTCAAGGGAATGCGGTGCAATCTGAATGAGGTCAATCTGGCTTTTGGCAAACTCCAGCTTGCGATGCTCGTAAATCCAGCGATAAATGTCTTGTCTAAAACGCAGTGATTCATTGCGTGTGGGCGGTGGCGCATGCCTGATATGCCACTGGTTGTCAAACCAAACATCGCCCCCGTACATGCGCACGTTAAGCAGGTAATCAAGATCCTCCCCACGGGGAATCCAGGGATCAAATGAAACTCTCAGGAATGCCTCGCGGTGTATAGCGCAAAGCCCTCCGTAGAGGCCGTTGCTGCGCGAGAGGCGCGCGCCTTTCATAGCCTTGGTTATCCAGGCATTAAAGAGCTCTCCCTGACGCCAAAAATGGTTATACCAGGCGCTTTTTTGGCTGGACTTCCACTGACCCTTCTTGTCGGTAAAGTACCCTGTTTTAACCAACACCGGCACGCCGGTCTTGGTAAGCTTGCCAAGCCCGTACACAGCTTTGTCTATGAACTCAGGGTCATCGACCGTTTCATCGTCATCTATAAAGATGCACTCGGTAAAGTTGCCCACGGCAGCTATGAGCAATCCCAGATTTCTGATTGCCCCGTAACCTGCCAACCCTGCGCCTTCTTTGAGGCTGCTCACGCCCAGGGCGTCGATGCGCAAATTGAGGCGATTGAGCACCTCATGATCAATCATGCGCAAATCAAGCTGTTCAGTGAACACCGAAAGTATCTCTGCAATCTTGTTTGAGGCAGCTGCTTCTACCCCCTGCTCAGCCACCACCAGCACAAAAATAGGACATTCAATGCCTACGTCAACAAGGCTTTGCAAACAACGAGGCAGCTCGCCTTGATGAGTGAGCGGTGTCACATGGTCATAGATGGTTAACACATCCGTGTTTTCTCTATGGCGCTTGCTGCCTACATAAGTAGGGATGATGATGCACGGATTCATGATTTCTCCTGTGATTTGGCACCCTGAGGGAGTAACAAAAGTTTTTTTATCTCCAAATTAGTTGGGCGGCCCTCTGCGAATTTGCGAAAGTCTACCATAATTCTAGCAGTTTTTAGCTCTGAGGCACATATTGTGTAAGTCTGTAGGCAGCTTGACAGTTAGTTTTGTGAAGACAGGGACGGTACGGTGTCTGCTTTGCTTTGCGTGCCAAGGATTGCTTTCCTTGATACGCACGGTACTAGACTCCGTACCGTCACCTGTCTCCACACTGTTTTTTGAGGACTCTTCTCAAGCCTCTCATACATAAAGTGCCTAACAAACGCCATTTATTGCCTTTTCACGACGTGTTTTCGCAAAAAAACACAATTGCTGCTGAAAAACTAGTAAATGTGACCGTCTCGAGACAAATGGGAGTTTTGTCATGTTTTCTTCAGGTGACAGGGGGGTGCAGGGGGTGTGGGGGCGTGGGGGTGTGGGGGCGCAGGGGTGTTGTACAGCTTTTCGCGGATTATTGTGCAGAAATTGCGGTTGTCTATATTTTTGAGGTCATTCTGACGCCTTGCAAGCTCTTAAGCGGCCTAGTTTGTTGCAATTGCAACAAATACCCTGGTTTTTAATGACTTTTACCCCCATTTTGGATAGACAAACGCAATTTCTGCACAATAATCCTGCAATCAGTGACAAGTGGGCATTTTTAGAGCCCCAACACTAGTCAATGACTTCGGCAGCGAGGGTTCGGTAGGAGTTGAGGCGGCGGGGATCGAGAGTGTCTGCTTCAACAGCGGCAATAACCGCACAGTCTGGTTCGTGGGTGTGGGTGCAATCTCGGTAGTGGCACTCTGCTGCTAGAGAGACAATTTCCGGGAAGGTTCTGCTGAGGCCCAGCTCAGCACCCAGTACGCCGAGGGCGCGCATGCCCGGGGTGTCGATTACTGCTCCGCCTCCTGGGAGGTCAACCATGCGTCTTGCCACGGTGGTGTGGCGCCCGGCGCTGTCTTTTTCGCGCACTTTACCTACAGCCTGCTTCATTTCACCTGCCAGAAGGTTGACGAGCGTGGATTTACCCACACCGCTCCGCCCCACCAAGACACCCAAGCGATTTGGGGAGAAGAGACGGAGCACTTCATCTGGTGTGGGACAGAGGGACGTGGAACAGGGGGACGTGGAACAGGGGGACGGGGTCAGTGTACCAATTTGGCCCTTGGGCCAAATTGGTACACTGACCCCGTCCCCCTGTTCCACACAAAGCACTTTGCTCTCTGCGGCAACCGCCTCAGCAGCAGCGATATCATCTGATAAATGGCGAGCCAGGTCTGCCTTGGTGAGTAGGACTACCGTCTCTACCCCACTCTCATTGGCTAGCACCAGCTGGCGCTCCAGGTAATCCAGGTCGAGTTTGCGCTTGCCCAGGCTTTGTACCACCACTACAAAGTCAAAGTTGGTGGCCAGGATTTGCTCCTTGAGCTTGCCGGCGCCATCGTGGATGGACTCCACCAGCTCGCGTCGAGCCAGAATGCTGGTGCGGTCTTTAATCGCGGTAATCAAAAGCGTGTCTTGACCGGGCTCTTCGTAGAGCTCAACGATGTCGCCCACTGCGGCTCTGATGCCTTCGTTCTTGACCAGGGCGATAGAGTGCTGCGCCCTCTCTTCGCCACGCTCGGTGCGCACCAGGGGATACCCTCTGTCAAGCGAAACAACAAGACCCTTGGAGAGTGGAGAGTTAAGAGAGAGGAGAGGAGAGGAGAGTGGCATCAGCGTCTCTTTCTGCTGAGGTAGCCATAGAGGGCAAACAGGCCTACAGCGGCGGCAATGAGCGCCACGCCTCCTGCGATGAGCGCAAGGTTGGGCTGACTCTCGCGTGCGTGACCCGGGTCAATCACCGCTACGACGGATGCTGCATGCACATCGTTGGCGCCTTGATGCTGACTGCAGGCAAGGCTGAATTCGCCGACTATCCTGAGGTGGGTTCCCTCGTAGGCATAGCTGCCGTAATGCTGTATGAGTTCTTCAAACTCACGTGGCAGGAGCACGGTTATGGCGTTGTTGCCGTCACTGAGGGTAATCCACACATGGTCTTTGTCGGCATTGATTCTGTCGCCAACCACCTCGCCCTCAAATACCACCAGGGAGTCTTCATAGCCCTCAGTTGCCCCAGTGAGCTCAGTGACGGTGACTTCTTTTTGGGGAACTGTGTCACTGATACCTGACAGGGGGACGGAACCTGACAGAGGGGTCAATAAGCTGTCAGGTTCTGGAGAAGCGCTTGCCAGAGGTGCAAAAGCGAGAGTTGCTGCCACAATCGCAGCCAGCAGCACAACGGCCCTAGCACCGACAGAGCCTTTTTTGTTGTGTTCTTTTGTGTGATGTTCCTTGGTGCCCAGCAGGTTGCCCAGGGTGCTCCGCGAAGAGGTCTTGGGCTTGCGCTTGGGTAGGAGAGAGGCAAACAGGCCGGCAAAGAGCGCCAGCAGCGTGATGAACTCTAGGCGCCCAAACCACATTTGAAGCATGTAGAAAATCTCAAGCGGCACCGGCATGCCTACCTGGACAATGCCGCTGGAAAGCCCCACATTAGAAGCCGCGGAGATAGATTCAAAGGTGGCGTGCAGCGCTTCGTAGCCATAGGCAATGCCCACCAAAATACCCAGCACGTAACTGATCACATACAGCGCGGCAATGATGAGGGCTGCCGATAAAAGCTCAGGCGTAAGCTGGTGCCTGCCGATGTGGTTATAGTACGAGGTAACCTGGGCTGAGCGCGGTTGCAGTATCCGCCGCACATGCAGACCTATGCCCTTGAACACAAGACCCACGCGCAAAGCCTTGATGCCGCCGGCCGTAGAAGCCGAAGAGCCTCCAATTGCCATAGACACCACCAAAAGCAAAAGGGCGCCCGAGGGCAGCAAAGCCGTAATCTGGGTATTAGTGAGAACCTGAAACCCCGTATTAGTGGTAGCAGAGATAATGGTAAAGATGCCGCGGCGCAGCAGCCCGGAATACTCGGTGAGAAAGTTGCCCGCAGCAAGCGCCGCCACAAACACCACCACCATGCCAATGGTCCAGAGCGCCAGGGTGCGCACCTCAATATCGCGGACAAACTCGCGCCAATTGCCTTTGTGCACCTGCGCTATCACGGCAAAGCTGATGGCGCCCAGCATCATGAATATCATGGCAACAATCTCAAGCGGCCAGGAGTGATAGGGAATAAGTGAGAGGCTCACCGGGGCAAACCCGCCCGTGTCGTAGGCACCGATAGTAATCCAAAGCCCGTGGAAAAAGCCCCGCAAAGGCTCCACGCCAATGAACACGAGGATTATCGTGGAGACGATGGTGCCAATGATCACCGCAGCCGTTGAAAACTGCAAAATGAATCGGGCGGTTTTTTTGACATTGGGCACAACCGACTCTTCACGCGCCTCCGAGGTATACAGCTTGTTGCCGGTGCGCGTGAAAATGCCGAGCGAGAGCGCCACAACCACCACGCCTTGCCCGCCAACAAACTGCATGGTAAAGCGCCACATGTTATCGGCCATTGACATGTGGTCAACGTCTTGCGCCAGGGAAAGCCCGGTAGCGGTGAGGCCACTTACGCCTTCAAAAATAGCATCCAAAAAGTTTGCGTAATGACCCGACAGATACAAAGGCACCGCTGCAAGGATGGCCCCAACTATCCAAATCATGCCGGTTATTGCAATGGCGTGCTTTGCCTTGATGCTTTGTGGCTCGATTTTAGCCAGCCTGAGCAGTGTACCCAAGAGCAAAGCCACGCCCATGCCAAAGATATAGTGAGAGGTAACGGCCCATTCAGCGTAGATGATACTCACTGCCAAGGGCACCGCCATGATGGCGCCAAAGGTCATCATGAGCAGGCCCAGATAGTGGGCGATGATTCTTAAATCGTCTCTGTTAAAGCGGTACCACATCAGCCTATGAGCAAGAATTCAAGTACCACCAACAGATACAATGCGCCTAGAAAAGCCAGAAGTATCGCCACCATCAATAGATAACTGATGACAATACTTCGTAGCGGTTTTGTAGCTCTGCTTCTTAGACGGGATACTTTCAATATCTCCTCATTACTTGTTAAGCGTTTGCTTGTTTGATAATCGTCTCCGGTGCCAAGGCATGCGTTACCATCTCTTGCTTGCTGATCTTGCCTTCGCGGTAGAGCGCGAGTAGGCTGGCATCCATGCTCACCATGCCTTCGGCTGCCGAGGTGTTGATGACGGCAGACATCTGGTGAGTGCGGCCCTCGCGTATGAGGTTACGGATGGCGGGAATGCAGTGCATGATCTCAAACACCGGAACCATAGAGTCGTCCACCGCCGGGATGAGCTGCTGCGAGATTACGCTTTGCAGCACCATAGAAAGCTGCATGCGCACCTGAGCCTGCTGCTCGGCGCGGAAAGAATCCACCAGGCGGTCAACGGTATTC
>WRBR01000036.1 GCA_009784425.1 Coriobacteriia bacterium
ACCACCAGAGACTTTTATTTGAGCGTTCATCTGGTTAGAGCTTACCGTTGCAGAGATTGTTGGAGGAGGTAGGTTTGTAGTTGCCGTGGCGGCTGCCATGTTGCCAGGCACCCCATTTCCTGCAGTGGCGTATGCGTGAACTTGGTAGACACCGGTAGCAAAGCCGTGATTTGCTATATTTACGGTTGCCCTATAAGAACCGTTTGTCTGGCGCGTGGCGGTATACCACGCCAGATTGCTTTGGTTTGAAGTAGACCAAACCCCAAGCCGCACCGCGCTCAATCCCGAAGGTGTTAAGGAGCTTACCACCACGTCAAAAGTAGTGCCAGCGTTGTTTTGAATGGCAATAGTTGGAGTGAAAGTGGTTATATTGAAGGTGGTGCTGGCAACTAAACTTTGTATGCCGGAAATAGTGGCATAGACATGAGCGTTATAGGTGCCTGCGAGGCGGTGGTTAGCAATATTCACTGTTGCAATCCATGAGCCGTCAGACTGCCTTTGGGCGGGGTACCAGATAAGATCGCTTTGGTTGGCAGATCTCCACACCGGCACAAGAACTGAGCTCGCCATTGGCAAAACAGCACCAGTGACTCTTATGGAGGCATTCATCTGGTTAGACGATACGGATGCAGTAACACTCATAGAATAGAGATCTTTCATAAAAATGAGAGCATCATAGGGATTTACCTGCCCCCATCCATAGTATATATCCTTACCGGGAGCTCCAAGATCCTTTGCGGTATTGAACAAAGCAGAGCGGACTTGAGCAGGCGTAGCGCGCGGCTCAGCTGCAAATAACAGGGCAGCTATTCCAGCCACAAAGGGAGATGCCATTGAAGTGCCGGTCATATAGCCGTACGAGGAGTTTGAGCCATAAGTGGTTGAAAGAATCAGGGTGCCCGGCGCTGAGATATCAATGGTGTTTCCCCAGTTAGAGGTGGGATTCCTTACATCATTGAGAACACCGGTGCCTCGCTGAAGATTTGCCACGTTGATACAATTACTGTATGCCCCTGGATATACCAGGTCATTTGAGTTATTGTTGCCGGCAGCGCACACAGTTAATACACCGAGGTTGTAGGCTCCATTAATGCGAGACTCAACTAAAGAATCTGAGCCTACTCCACCTAGGCTCATATTGATTACCTTGAGATTTGTGTCCCTCGCCAAAGTGCCCGTGAACAAATAGTCGTAGGCTGCAACTACCATGCTCGTATTGCTCGTATATTCACCGGAGGCGGCGTAAAACACGTTTATCGGGATAATCCTGGCGTTGTAGGAGATTCCCGCTACTCCAAGGCCATTGTTTGCCTGAGCTGCAATAATGCCTGCTACATGGGTTCCATGCCCAGTGACATCTCCCGTAACGCCACGACCGGTGACATCTCTATAGGATCCCGGGACGATGTTGTTCACCAGGTCTTCATGGGTCGTACGCACGCCTGAGTCAATAACAGCAACAGTCACCCTCCGGTTTGTCTGGGCAAGACCCCACGCATCATAGGCTCGCGAGCTAGCGAGTGCCCACTGGTTGTTTCTCTGCGGATCATTTATAGTCACAGCGAGCGCGTCTAAGTCTTTGAGTGCCTCGAGCTCAGAAGCATCAAACTCCAGTACTTCACCGTTTGCCTGAACATCTTCTTCTGGTGTCACTAACTCGTCAGCAGCTAAAAGTGACTCATCATCCATTGGCAGTGCCTCGTTTTCAGGCAATAATGCCTCAAGTTCGTCTAAATCAAACAAATGACGATAGATGAAGTTTGGTTGGCTAAAAGCAATCTCGGGCAGATTTTGGAGCTCAGCAATTGCGTCAGCAACGCTCATTCCCTCCGCAATCTTAAGAACCACGGTATTAGGAGAGAGCAGGCTCTCTTGGGTGATTGCCTCTGCAGAAACTCCGTCAAATGCCCCTAATAACGTTGCTGCCTCAGAAACGGTTACCGTTTTACTAAAGACAACAATTACTTCATCGGCAACGTACTCAACCCCAGGCACTAGATCAAAATCAACAGCTGCCTGGCGCGCATTGTCTATAAACTCCGTGTCCTCGAGTATATCCGAGAGTACTTCAATATAATCTGCCTGCTGCTCTAGGGGCTCAGCCTGAGACTCCGGGGAAACTGGCCCAAAAAGCAGAACCCCCGCAAATACCAAACACGCGGCAAGTGCGGACACAATAAGAAAGCGTAGTTTTTTCATCTCATTTTCCCCTTTGACTCGTTGGAAAAAAATCCATACTGGCGTTGAAAAGCTGTAATCCAAGCAATACCCACTGATACCTCTTAAGTTGTTCCCATCTTATCATATTTATCAGTGCCCGGTTTCTCAGTACAGGCTGTTACACACAACCTATCTATAATAAACTGCTGGAGCGTTGGCATACGTATTCATATACCAATTGTAACCTGGATAATGAGCGCCAAAAGTAGGATCACAAACATAGAGCGTGCCATTCAAGTATATCTCAACCCATCCATGCGCAGCATGTCCGGTGGAATAACTAGCCACAGTGCCGGCAACCGGCCTGGTGTCATAGCCAAGGTACCTGGCCAGCATACAGAATAATGCAGCGTAGCGGTAACAATTACCTCCCCCATTAGCTATCATCTCTCGGGCAAAGGGAATTTCCCAAGACCCGGTTGGCCAGAGTGACATAGCAAAGTAGGGAAATCTGGTGACATAATTAAAGCAGGCTCTCAAATCATATCCGCAAACAGCAACTATGTGGCGCAGTTGCGCGTCAAGCCACGGATCTATACCTGAGCCCTGATACTGAAAGGCCACAGAACTTGCTCCCACCATGGTGCTCATACCATTACCAGAAACAAGATAAACATGGGCATGGTAGTTTTTTGGAGCAGATATGTTCATTGAGTGATACCTGGCATCCACCGTTGCTATCCAGGTGCCATTGCCCATATTGCGTGCACTGTACCAAATAATGTCAAATTGACTGGGACTCGACCAAACGGGAACCTGTAGGTAAGACACTCCCGAAGGAGAGGAGATATTACTCACCACTACATCAAAGGTGCCCGCAAGCTGATTAACATTGCTGATGGCAACCGTAGCGGTTGGTTTGGTGATAGTAAACGTAGTTGCGCCAAAGTAGCCTTGTGACCCGCTTATTGTGGCATAGGCGTGAGCGATATAGGTGCCTGCAAGGCGGTGGTTGGCAATGGTAACTGTAGCTATCCATGAGCCGTCAGCCTGTCTTTGTGCGGGATACCAGACCAAGTCACTTTGGTTAGAAGAAGCCCACACCGGAACTACCACCGAGCTTGCTTGGGCAAAAAGACCACCCGAGACTCTTATGGAGGCATGCATCTGATTTGGGGTAACGGTAGCAGTGATATTGACGGTAGGTATACTGGTTGCCGCCGTAGTAGTTGCCAAGGTACCCACTACACCATTTCCCGCGGTTGCATAGACGTGGATCTGGTAGGTGCCGGTAGCAAAGCCGTGGTTAGCAACGCTGACGGTTGCTCGGTAGGTGCCGTCTGCTTGGCGGGTAGCGGTATACCATACGAGATTACTTTGATTGGGAGTTGACCACACAGGGACCCGTACCGCCGAGAGTCCTGAAGGTGTATTAGGGCTAACCACCACATCAAAAGTGGCACCGGAATTGTTTTGGACGGCAACGGTTGGGGTAAACGAAGCAATGCTAAAGGTAGTAGGCGCAACATAGTTAAACGATCCAGCAATAGTGGCATAGGCGTGTGCGGTATAGGTGCCTGCAAGGCGGTGATTACTTATTGCAGCAGTTGCTACCCATGAACCATCTGCCTGTCTCTGAGCAGGATACCAGACCAGGTCACTTTGGTTAGGCGATCTCCACACTGGCACAACTACCGAGCTTGCCTGGGCCAAAAGGCCTCCCGAGACTCTTATGGAAGCATGCATCTGATTTGGGGTAACGGTTGCTGTCATAGTTATAGGAGCCAAATTGGTTGTTACCGTAGTAGCTGCCAAGGTGCCCGCCGTACCATTTCCTGCGGTGGCATAGACGTGAACCTGATAGGTGCCGGTAGCAAAGCCGTGGTTGGCAACGTTGACGGTTGCCCGGTAGGTGCCGTTTGCCTGGCGGGTAGCGGTATACCATACGAGATTACTTTGGTTGGGTGTTGACCACACAGGAACCCGTACCGCTGAGAGCCCTGAAGGTGTTAGAGAGCTTACCACCACGTCAAAAGTAGTGCCCACGTTGTTTTGAATGGCAATCGTTGGAGTGAAGGTTGTGATGTTGAAGGTAGTAGGCGCAACATAGTTAAACGATCCGGCAATAGTGGCATAAGCGTGAGCGGTATAGGTGCCAGCAAGGCGGTGGTTGGCTATGGTAGCTGTAGCAATCCATGAACCGTCGGCTTGTCTTTGTGCAGGGTACCAAACCAGGTCACCTTGGTTAGCTGATCTCCACACCGGCACAACTACCGAGCTTGCCTGAGCCAAAAGACCACCTGAGACTCTTATTGAGGCATGCATTTGATTTGAGGCAACGGTTGCACTGATATTGACAGGAGATAGAATAGTTGTTGCCGTGGTTGTTGCCAACGTGCCGGCCACACCATTTCCTGCGGTTGCATAGACGTGAACCTGGTAGGTGCCGGTAGCAAAGCCGTGGTTGGCAACGTTGACGGTTGCTCTAAAGGTGCCGTTTGCCTGGCGGGTAGCGGTATACCATACGAGATTACTTTGGTTGGGAGTTGACCACACGGGAACCCGCACCGAGGAGAGCCCCGAGGGTGTATTAGAGCTAACCACCACATCAAAAGTGGTGCCGGCATTGTTTTGGATGGCAACGGTTGGAGTAAACGAAGCTATGCTGAAGGTGTTGGCTCCCAAATATCTCAGTGCCCCAGAAACAGTTGCGTAAACATGCACGTGATACGTGCCTGCAAGACTGTGGTAGCGCACCGGCACTCCTGCTTGCCATGAACCGTTAGCCTGTCTTTGCGCGGGATACCAAATGATGTCGCTTTGGTTGGGAGAAGCCCAAACCGGAAAATGAACCGCTGAGGTTGCAGCAGGCACGTCTTGAGCTCTCAGGGTGAGAGTTGCCCACGTATGGTCAGCTAAAACAGACACTGATGGCTGGATTGCATAACTGACTATCTCACTGACTTGATTGTCTATCTCAGCCGGCGTTTCGATTACTGTAGCCGTTGTTTCAATCACTTCAAGTACGGTAAAGATAAACTCCTGCTCTAAGTCATCCCTGACATTAATCAGGTGTTCCGTTTCATCCTCCAAAAGTTGATAAGTAATTTCAATCAGTCTATAGTCACCCAGAGAGAACTCACTCGTAATACAAAATTCAAAAACTAATGAGTTGAGAACAGCCTCTGTTTGGTCAAGGGAAAGAGTATGCCCGGTGCTCAAGTTTTCAATGCGCAATTTAACGTGGGCAGGAGCGTTGGTTGCTTGTAAATAATTAACCGTGATTTTCTGCGTTTCTCCCTGAGCAAGCTGCCTGTTGCTTATGCTGATTTTCTCTACTGCAAGCAAGCTTTCAGAAATCAGAGGATTTTGTTCCTGCTGCACTTCTTCTGCAAAGACTTGCGCGTAAGGAAGCGCGAGCATGGCTGCAAGCACGATACTCAAAGTGCAAGCCATCACTTTTTTGACAGAGTCCTTACCGAGAGGCATATTTCCCCCTTTTTGTTAGTGGGCAACCACTGCAATTATTT
This sequence comes from Coriobacteriia bacterium, assembly GCA_009784425.1. GTDB lineage: Bacteria > Actinomycetota > Coriobacteriia > Coriobacteriales > UBA8131 > WQXH01. The sequence goes on from WRBR01000036.1 coordinate 5,691, forward strand.
TGTAACTTCTCAAAGAACTATTATACAATACGCTGCTCTACCACGGGTTAGCTTAACTGTGACGCTGCTGAGAAATTACTTAAAAGCAAGAGCCACTGCGTAGAGGGTCACCCCATCGTTGCTCTGAGCATAGTCTCTATCTAAATTGAGCAACCTGTTCAGAATGCTTATGGAGCTCTCGTCTTCTTCCAAAAAATTATTCAATATCCCCGACAATGCAAGAAAATACACAACTCCTCCTGTTGGGATTATCTCTGCATGAGGAAAGACTTCTTTGATACTTTCAAGAATTCTTTCAGAGTCAACTGCTTCTGAAGGATCCTCCCCCTCCATCTCAAAAAAGCTTAAGTCCAGCCGAGGAATGCGTCCATAGTAAGCATCGCTCTCGCTTGAGATTCTGAGGTATTTATGGGGAAGATCATCACGAATATCGTTTACCAGCTGCAGCACCTCGTCCGAATACTGAAATCGGCTGGGGCCAACATATTCATCCAGGTACAATACACCGTTTGGCTCTAAGAGATCATAGCTCCATTTTATTGCTGCCATAACATCAAACATATGATGCAGGGAGTTATTCCAGTGCACAAAGTCTACGCAGACATTGCTGAAATCGTACTCAAAGGCATCGCCTATGTGAAACTCAATACGATCCTCCAGATGAAGCTCTTGGGCTTTTTTCGTTGCAATCCTTGCAGCTTCTTCTGATAGCTCAAATAGGATGAACTTCTCTACAATTCCCAATTGCAATATGCGCATTTCTTTTTGGGCAAGCCCGCAACCAACAGAAACGCCTAGTTTTAACTGCCTGCCACTTAGGCGCTTGATTAACAATTGATTCAGGCCCTCTGAGACAATGGGAGAGTCCACCTTGTCAACGCTTTTGTTGATGTGCCGAATTACTCTCTCGTTGTGCCACCATGCGGTTGGTGCTTCCTCTGGTCTTTGATAGTGGTCTGACCAGAATCCACCAATTGATGAAGCAGCTTGATCCGAGCTTTGTGAATTATCTTCCTTATTGGCACGATGTAATCTCAATGCTTTCTTTATTGACTCCTTATTTCTGCCTAGATATTGGTATGCCCTGTGCGGAATCACATATCCTAAGGCCCTTTTTGTTGCTGAACTAAGCTTACTCATCTCTATCCTTTACGTTTTTCTCGCTGAGGAACCACGAAATAATTATACTTCTAAAGGCTTTGTAGTATCATTGTTTTCAAAGTCGGTACATTTGGATGGAGTTGTAGATGAGCAGAGCGGCATTAGAAGCTTTTATCGAAGAAAGAAAAGGTGAGCCGATACTGGAAATTGGTCCACTTATATCTCCGCTCGTCGATAGAGATATACACAATGCTTTTTTCGCAGACATTAGAAGCACAGAGGAAATTTATGAGTTTTATCTGCCACTTGATGTTTGCCCCGATGGTGAATTGCGCAATAAACTGGTGCCAATTGATTTTGTGATTAGGGAGTCGTATGAAAAAGATGTTGCGGGGCACAAATTTAACGTTATTGTCTCCAGCCATGTGATAGAACACGTGCACGATCTCATTCTGCATTTTCACGACTTGAGCAAGGTGCTCAACGAAGATGGTTTTTTGGTGATGGCGATTCCGGACAGAAGATATACCTTTGACCATTTTCGCGAGGTTACCCCTTTTAGAGACATGCACGACGTTTATATGAGAAACGATTTTGCCTGCACGGCGAGATTGGCTTTTGACTTTGAATTCAATCGTCATCCCTGCAATTATCCGGTTGATTACCAAAACAATGCAGTTTCTTTTTACCCGGTTGCCGAGGAGGATCGGTTTCTTGAATATCAAGAACTGTACAAGCAGATAAAAGATGAAGGGCTCCGATATGATGCCCATTTTTGGGTGTTCACCTACATAACTTTCCTCGATTTTTTACGAGATTGCCTCAGGGCAAACCTGCTGCCCTATACCCTACATTATTCGCATCCACCATTACTGAATTGTGGCGAATTTACCATTATTCTAAAAAAAGACCTATCTATTTTGGAAGACAGTGATAAGCGCATGGCCGAAATGATGAAAATCATTGACCTGTCAGAAAGTCAGATAGTCAAAGACAGAGACAAGGCAGCTGAGCCCTACGTTGAAGAGGCTCTGGAAGAGCAGCTTGCCCGGCTTACCAGCACTACTTCATGGAAAGTTACCCGGCCTCTCAGAGCACTCGGCAGACTTCTCAAGAAGTAATGCTTCTCGCAGCTGCTAGGTGCTAAACCAGGAATCTTGCAAATAATTGCCAGAAGCTGGCCAAGAGCACGATTACCATAACTGCGAGTATGCCTCCGTTGTATAACTCTCCCCTTACACCATGCAAGGATAACCGGGCGCGCGCCGGCCTTACCAGCATGAAGAAGCAGAATAAGAGAGGAATCAGATAACGCGGCTGCATACCAATCAGATTGGTGGCGGCAACAGCATTGAAGTCAACGTATATGGCCGTAACAAGCAGTGTCACTACAATGCCACAGAGCAGAGTAGCTGCTGTTCGGGACTTTGCATTTACCACACGGGTATTGCTCTTTCCATAATCGGTAAAGATGCAAAAAATGAACAGTACCAGGGTTATGAGCCACAGGTCTTTCATGGGAAACCCCAAATAGGCAAAGTGCGTCATGTACCACTCACTGCCTTGCAAAGTAAGATAACCGGGTAAGAAGTCTCCGCCAAACAACCAAAAACGCAGAAGGATAGTTGCGTATTCAAAGGGGTTGGACATTATGAAGGACATCTGCTCGGCTGGATTGGACCCTCCTCCCCTTGGGTCGCCTACACCCGGCTCGCCGAGGAAATAGGGAACGAAGAAGGTTGCAAACACCACTACTGCAGTGCCAATAGTGACAAAACGAAAGTTCCTTGACCACTGCGGACTGCTGAACTGAGATTTTGGAATAAGCAGGCAAAGGAGTATCAAGGGGGCATAGATGACCTTGGGGGCAAAGCCCACTACAAAAGCCCCCAGCATCAACACGCATGATTGCATGGTCATCGGCTTTTCTGGTTGTTGCAAATGACTCACAAGAGTTGCAAAGCCGTAAAGCGCAAATGCGTTAACCCAATAATCGTAGCCATAGGTTGATGTGAGAAAAACCGCGGTGGGAAGTAAGGCTATGACTGCATAGAGCATTTTTCCGCCCTGAAGCTTTCTCATGCCCAAGAAGGTGACCACAGAATAGATCAAGAGCATCGGTAGAATTGAAAGAACATAGGTGACCGAGAAAGGAAGCTGGAGCGCCTTGCAGAGAGCCATCACCAGGGCAGACGGAAAATAAGGTAAGGCTCGGTAAAACTTAGAAGCATTTTTCTCAAAATTGACTACTTCGCCACCGGTGTCGTTACTGTCAAGATACGCTCTGTACTCACTCAGCTGTTCAAGCGAAACTCCGGAAACCACATTTTGGGGCAGACCGGAGTCAATTATCGTCTGAGCAGAAGTAGTCAGCACTATTTCTTCACCGAAGGTCTGCCAGGCCAAAACGTTTGTGTAATGAATTTCTTGATCCCATGAAACACTCTTTACCCCAAACGAAACACAGTAAAGCAAGGATATGGAGAGCACAATTATCAAGTAGAGTCTCTCTGGCTTATCGGCCAGACTTTTTCTGAGTAAAAAGCCACTTGCTGAAATGAAAAGTACAACAAAGACCAGAGCAATGCGGTAGACGTTGTACCAAGTTCCGATAGTTGTTGGTCCGCTGGCGAGAAAAAACACCAGGTCAACTAAAAGTGCCAAAACACCGGACAGCACAAAAGCAGCGCAAAAATGCACAATCCGAGGGCTTTCAGTTACGGAGAAAAAGCGAGACAGTAATTGCTTGTTTTTTGCTGTATTCAATTACTGCCTTTCCTTTCTTGTGAGCAAAGACGCAAGTTTAATCTCCTACCCAATCAACGCACAATAAATCGTGTTTGGGCAGCCTGATTCTGAACCTCTCCAGGACCTTGCGGAAAAATGCTCTTTTTCTCCGATCTTCATAGAATCCCATTAATGGAGAGCCCTCAGAGTAATGAAAGCTGAACTGTAAGGTATAAGGAGCATTGTTGCTTTTTAGGGGTTTTTGTAAATTAAAGTACCACCACTGTGCAGAGACAATCTCTTCAAGGGGGGCTTCAAAACTACCTACACAGTTGTCCTTTTGAAAAAGCTCAACAGAAACTACCCCTTTGCACACTCCTGTGTAATGAAAAAGTACACCAATCTTGTGCAGTTCGCTCACCTTGCAGCTTACCTTATACCGCCTCAGACTTTTCACTCCCCTGCAATACCTGAGACTATCCTTGGGAAATGGCACCTTTGATCCACCTTGAATGGCAAGCAGCCGGTGATTATTGGGGTCAACAGCCTTTTCTCCGGACTTTCTGCTCACCTTGAGCAGCTCAGCCTTGAGCTCTTTTTCAGTTTTACTGGGACTATGGTTTTCTATGCAATACGCCAGAGCATTTTGATAGGCACGCTCTCGTTCATCCTTATTCTCTGCCAGGGTGATAAGGGTGTCATGCCACTCTTCCAGTGTATTTTCAACAACATAACAGCCCTCTTTATCCGGCGTTTCATTACCAAAAGGTAAAACCCTTGAAACAACTAATACCGCACCCATTTGTGTGGCATTAATCAGACTATTCTTGGTTTTAAAGGCTGAGTGATTGAGTGCTTCGGAGGGGTGCACTTGAATGTCCACTCCAAGGCTTGCATAGGTAGCGATTGCCGAAGGCAGATACGTAACTCTTGGAACTCTCAAGATTTCCAAGGTCTCAATCCCCGTAAACTCCTCATATATTTTCATGTCGCTTGGATACAGAAAAGTAACCTTTGTTTTCTCTGATATTTTTTTCAACACCGGCAAAATGTATTCGTTGATAAAACTCTCTCTGAACCCGCTTCCAAAAAAGGCAACACTGAGCCTTGATTCGCCGCTCTCATGCTTCCAAACACTATCCAGTTTGATATTGGGGCTGCAGATAATGATGTTGTGGTGGATATCACTTAAAAAGCTGTCTCTGAGAGCTTCTGAAGAGACTATAACCCCCTCAAAGCGGGTAAAGTATTCTTTGGTGGTAAGTGAAGCAATCTCTCGAATATAGACTGAATCAGGAAAGTCCACCGCGCATGAGCGAAAATCGTCATCAACAAAGTAATAGCACGGTACTCCCAATTCATTTGCCCAATAAACTAGACCCCTGGAGAGCTCAAGATGCCGCGAGATTATTAGAATATCTGCTTCATCAACATCTTTGGCGGTCACATCCAAGGTGTACTGATAGCGTATTACTAGATTGGAGTTGCTGAAAATATTCTCAAAGTGCAGGGTTACACTGGCATCTACGCCGGGGGTTGCTATGAGAATTCGCTTGACTTCAGTTTCTTCACCAGCCTGTTCAAGCAAGCGTAGGGACTCCTCTGCCCAGGGAGCATCTCCATACTTTTTGCATTGCAGCTCAAATGCCTGCCGGTAGTTTTTGCTTTTGCCCTGCAAACACACTCCCGGGTGACTGCTGTAGTATTCATCAAGCTTAAGGGACTGATTATTTCGATGTCTGATGTGCTCCCAAGTTGCCCAGGGGTTTTTATCGTTTGAGCGGTTGTCAATATAAAACTTATAGGTTTTGAGAGGTTTTACATAAAACACTTTTGTTTGGCAGAGATTGTACTTTTCAATGGAGCGAATTAAAAAATCCTTAAAAAACATCCCCTGCAGCAGGGGGCTTGGGTCAAAGAGGCCAAGACAGAAAAAAGCATCGCGCTTTATGACCACGCTAGAAAAAGGAATGAAATCATCAAAGAGCAGATCTCCAGTCCATCTATCATAAGCCTTTTTATAAGCCTTAGAAAAGCATATCGACAAAAATTGCTCTTCCATAAATGCACAGGTTTCTTCCAAACCTGTTGCGGTGAGCAAGTAGTCTTCTTGTGCAAAGGTGATGTAGGCGCCTCGAGATTTCAAGACTGCCTCATTAAAGCTGAGGGCCGGCAAGCAGAGAGCTTTTTTGTGTCTAATGAGAGTTATCCTTGGCTCCTTTAACAAAAGCCCCTCGGTAAATGCCTTAATATCGTCTCTTCCGCCTGAGTCGTCTATGAGCATAAGCTCAATTTCTCTCAGGCTTTGATTAAGTATTGAGCGGATGACTCTCTTGTATGAACTGATAGTTGAGTCACCGTTTATCACCAAAACAACCGAGACTCGCGGCTCTCTTTCACCCTCTTCTTCAAAACCAAAGTATTCTGAATTAGTCTTTTCTATCTCACCAATGTTCACAATTCAACCCAACTATTCGTATAAGCTACAAATGTCATCTTTTAGGCACTCCCAGTTGTACCTACTTGATGTCTCCACGCCACCAGCATAGAGTTGTTCTCTGAGCTCTGCATCACCGCAGATTCGATGAATAGCATCAACGGCCGCATCCAGGTCTCCTGGTGGGTACAAAAGGCAATTATACGCATCACGGAGGTATGCTTCATTCCCCTCGTTTGGTAAGGCTAAAACAAAGCCGCCGGTAGACATCATTTCAAGAGGAGGATAAGAGAAGCTCTCTAAAAGACTTGTCTTGATGAGTATATGACACTCTCTGTAGACATCTGCGACCTCATCGTGAGGAACAGCTCCTAAGAACTTGTCAATCTTATAAAAACTCTTGGGCTTTGGCATGTAAGACATATACCAGACCTCAAAGCGTTCAGGGTCAAGCTTGTCCACAATCTTAAAACTCTCATCAACATTTTTATGGAGAGAATAGTCGCCCTCAATCAAAATGCGAATCTTTTCACCAAAATTCCGCTTCATGGGCCAGAACTTCTTTGTATCAAGCCCATTGCTCGCATAGCGCACCGTGCGACCATAGTCTTGCTCCAGCCAGCGCTTGCACCACTGGGAAATAGTGAGATAGAAAACCTTGTCTTTGCTGTACGTTGCGTTAGCCCGTTTTCTAAAGGGGTCTTTTGGCTTATAAAAGTCAACCTCAAAGTTTTGTATCAGATAGGATACTTTATCAACACTGGGGTATTTCTCCAGGTACTCAAGCGTACTCCAAAAAGTAGCAACAGCGTGGTCTATCCTCCCCTTAACGGGAGTTTCCACATGGTCAAAGAGAGAGTCAACTCTGTCTATAACCGGAAATGCATGACCTTCAAACTCATACCAGGTGTATTCATCGTCTTCATTGAGCAAAAAGACATCATAACCAGCCTGGTGAAGGAACGAGCAGTGCTTCAAGATCACCAGGATGCCGCCACTGATATTTCTGAGCGAGAGCACCACGGCTATATTTGGCGTTTGCCTTTTTTTGATGAACTCTGCTAAGGAATACCCCGAGCTGATAGTAAGACAGTGTTCTTGACAATACTCATAGGCGTTTTGAGCTATGAGCGTACGGTAATCCGCGTCATCAACTAGCTTCAGTATCGCAGCATACCAATCATCGCTACTTTTACAGAGGAGTCCGGTTTCATTGTGTGCAATCATCTTTGCAAAAGCGCCAAGGTCGCTTGCAACTGTGGCCGTTTTAACCAAAGAAGCCTCTACCCATTTATTTTCGGATTTAGCCTCATTAAAGATTGACTCAGTAAGCGGAGCTAAGTTGATATCAACCTGAGCTATCAAACTGGGAAGCCTTTTCCATGACGAGTAGTTGCTGAATACCACCCGCTCTCGATAGGGCTCAAGGTCTTGAGGGAGGTCAAGCTCTCCTACAACATGAAGCCTCGTGTTTGCACGTTCATCGAGCACTCTGCACAAGGCAGGAAGTATCATCTCAAAATCTTCGTTATGGGTGATGCTGCCGCTGAAGTATCCAATGAACACCAGCTGCTCGTCTCGTAACCGTAGTTTGTTCTGAAGATTTCTGTACTCTGCTCTCCTTTTGGGAGGAACCTGTTCCTTGGGTATATTTGGCAAAACATCGCGCTGATAGAGCGCCTCCTCAGAAAGCTTGAGCATATCTTCTGACGCAGTGTTTCGATTGACAAAAACCTCAGAAACGTAATCACTGAGCTCTCGGGCTAATGCCTCGGTGGTTGTGATAGCCCCATCACAAAGCCGCAGGGTTTGGCCTATCTCTTGTACACAACGGTCATAGCCCTCTCTTTCAGAGGCTTCCATAGTGTCCAGGTATTTGATTGTATCGGTGTATTTTGTATCGATGACAAGGTCATCAATGTCAAAGTAGACTTTTTTGTTGAGCTCCTTGGCTTTCTTGATGAACTCCCCCACCGTGTTGGTAAACGGACAGCGAAAGAATATGAAGTTTCTTGCCCGTCTGGTATCATCAAGAGTGATGTCATGATAAAAAATCGTATCAGTAGTCATCCCATTGGCTTCAAGCTGTTCCCTTTGATGCTCAACTCGATAACGGATTGGGTGAGGCACCGTGTGGCTACACCCATTGATAAATAACACATCAATGAAGCTTTCTTTGGAGTCATTACTCTTTTTTTCATTGATGCGAAATCTCGCTTCTCCTGCAAGATTATTGATCTTTTTCGCAAGCCCTGAAGGACCCTTCTCTCTCAGGGTTTGAACAGTCTTTTTAGGCCAAGACAGCACTCTTGCCATTGTGTACTCAGTACCTCTCTATAGGAAAAGGCTCAAAGCTCGTCCACTAGAAGTGGCATTCAGCGCTTTAAAGTATAATGCTTTCTCATGGATTATTGTAAATTTTGCCCCCAGGGAAGGTTTTTTATTTGCAGTCTAAGGGCCGCATAACAAATATGCTCGCAATGGTTCGCCGCAATGTCTTGCAGATACTCTGCTTGCTGGTGATTCTTGCCCTGGCCGTATATCGGCTCTTTTTTGGTGTAGAACTTACCGATGAAAGCTATTACCTCTCTGCCTCATTCAGATACCTGCAGGGCAATATTCCCTTCTTTGATGCATGGGATGCCCATGTTGGCAGCAGTTTGTTTTCTCTCCCGGCATTGGCTCTCTTTTACCAGGCAACAGGCGGCACAGAAGGTATCTTCTTATTCTTCAGGCTCTCCTTCTTTTGTTTCATGCTCTTGATGGGCCTGGTTATGTACCTGGCAACCAAGTCTGTTCTGGGTCGCTCTACGGCATTTCTGGCGGCCTCTGTTTTGATAGTTGTTGCACCATTTTCCCTTTATAACTGGTCTTATAACAACCTCTCTCTGGTGCTCCTGTGTGCCGGACTTTTTTTGCTGGCGTTTTCTCTCTATGCACCAACGGCAAAATCAGAACGAATCGCTCAGGTATTTGCCGGCATACTGCTGGCTTTTATGGTGTTTGTGTATTTTACGCAGGCGTTGACCTGTTTATTTGTTGCAGTGCTGTTCACTGTTATGGCTTCAATTAAAAAGAAGTCAATACCCAAAGGCTTGCAAGCAAGCTTGTTTGCTGCCCTTGGTGGCTTAGGTATAGCGATTGTATTAACCATCCCCTTGTTGCTGGTGACTCAAGGCAAGCTGTTATCCTACCTGCCTAATGTAACGAGCAATCCGGCTGTTGCAGCAGGCGGGAGCAGTCTTTTTCATGCCTTGTATGGAGTTGTTGTAGATACCCTCAGGTTTATCTATCAGTACTGGCTGCCTCTTGCCCTGGGCGCAGTTGGTATACTAGCCGTTCAGCTCTTTAAAAAGAGATATCCCCACCTGGTAATTCTCGCTCCCTTTTTCCTTATTCTCATACTATTTTGGCTCCCTAATCCAAAAACCACCATGACCATAATCGAGTTCACTGCCTTTATAGGTCTTTTCTGGTTTCTCTGGATTCCCTTTATCAACAAACACTCCGTTGAGGTAAAGACTTTGTTCTGGCTCTTAGGTTTAGGCGGATTAATCAGCTTTCTTTGCGTCTCATTATCATCTGCTGGCGGAGCATTTCAGGGAAAGTACATGTTCTTTTGCCTGATGCTTGCCGTGTTGATGCCTGTTTTGGAAGATATTATCCGTTTGCCACAAGCGCCAATCAAACAGGCCTTGACCTGTGTCCCCGTGATACTTCTGAGCGGATCTTTGTTGCTTCTGTGGTATCAGGCTTTTTATAGAGACGCACCAATCAGCCAATTAACAACACGTGTTGAGCAGGGCATCTTTGCCGGAGTCTACACCACACCAGAGCGCGCCGCTGCAGTTATGAGCCTTGAAGAAGAGCTCTCCAGACTGCAGAGAGGCAATCAGAGTGTGCTTTTCTTAGGACACGCTCACCCGGCTTACACCATGATAGAAATGAGAGCAGCAACTCCAACTGTTTGGATAGTGGATTTTTCTCACCCCATGTTCTCGGATTGGTTTCCCCTTTACTACTCTCAGGGAGAAAGCTTTAAGCCGGATCTGATCATTTTTATTGAAGACGAAACGTATCAAAGCTTCTTGGCTAACCAGGATTTGGAGTTATCCGGGATAATAATCCATGACTATTCTTTCACAGAGGAAGTCATTGTGAGTGAGAGTTCTTTTCATATCCGACTTTTCACGAGAAATGCTGCCTCGTAGTTTTCAAATCATTTCACTCAGTAGACATTCCTTTTGTTTTAGGTGATGTCTCGATAACCTCGTCAACTACAAAGACCGGTCTTTTTCTGGTAGCAATCAGGGTTCGAGCGAGGTATTCAGCAATGATGCCCAATGACAAGTTGGTCACTCCAAAACCAAGCAACAAAATACTGATTGTGGTTGGCCATCCAGGATCCAAAGCTTCAGGATTAACCAGTCGAGTAATTACTATGATCAAAGCCCAAATGAACCCAATAACAAACAGCAGAAATCCCAAGATGGATATCGCGTGAATGGGTACATAAGAAAACATGACAAAAACATCGAGGAAGTGCCGGAGTTTTTTTCTGAGCGTCCACTTTGAGGTGCCGTGAAGCCTCTCATTGAATGCAACCGGTATGCCTATACGCTTGAACCCAAGAGAGAATATCTGAAAGAAAACCGAAGAGCTGTCTTCGATGTTTCTATTGAGTTCTTTTTTAATCTTAGAGCCAAATCCAACACTGATGAGTCCATTTTCAGGGTATTCAATGCGAATTAAGCGTTTTACCAACCGTGCGTAGGTGCGACTACCAAAACCACCAGAATAACCCTGTCTCTCTGAATAGACCAACTCATAACCTTCCAAGAGCTTCTCGTAGAAGAGCCCAATGCTCAAGACCGGCTCCGGCATGTCAGCGGAATAAAACACCACCTTATCTGCATCTGCTGAAAAGACTCCTGCACGTATAGCCTCATGGGCTCCAAAATTCTTGGAGAGCTTGATGAGCTTGATGGCTGCTTTTGAAAGTGTGGCCTCGCTGAGCAGGGCTACCGTGTCATCTTCAGACCCATCATCTACAAAAACAATTTGAATCTGATACTGTGCCTGGTTGCAAAAGTCTTCAAGTGCTGCCAGTAAAGACGAGATACTTTCTGCCTCATTAAATACCGGTATCACCACTGAAAGATCATATTCGCTCTGAGCTCTTGCTGTTGTGTTAGAAGTCATGGTTAAAACTCAAATCTCTTTTCACATAAAGGGCAGAGGTAGCTCTTATCTTCCTGTTTGTTGAGCTTTCTACCGCAACTACAGACCCATCCAATCTGCTTGGCAGGCACCCCAACAACCAGGGCATAATCGCACACGTCCTGGGCAACAACAGCTCCGGCAGCAACCATAGCAAACTCCCCTATCGTATTACCGCAGACTATAGTGGCGTTTGCACCAATTGAGGCACCTTTTTTAACAAGAGTTGCACTGATCTCCCAGCCCTGTGATGGTTGCGCACGGGGGTAAAAATCATTAGTGAAAACACACGAAGGGCCGCAGAATACCTCATCTTCTAAACACACGCCTTCATAGAGCGACACATTGTTTTGTATCTTGCATCTGTCACCAATAACAACACCACTAGCCACATAGACGTTTTGGCCGAGGGTGCAACCCTCGCCAATACGAGAGCCCGATGAAACGTGTGAGAAGTGCCACACCTTGGTGTTTGAGCCAATATGTGCCCCTTCGTCTACAACCGCAGTATTGTGGACAAAGATGTTTAACTTGGAATCTGACTGAGTCATAATCCTCAACCTCTCACATCGAGGATGGCTTGCTCAATCTGAGTGCACATCTCAATGGCGCGTCGTCCCATCTTTCCATCAGGGCCTATTGGCTTATCGTTGACGATGGCCTGGAAAAAATGCTCAAACTCTGCTCTCAGGGGCTCCTCCAGCGGCACAAACACCTTTTCAATGATGTTTTCCTGAGTATATTGCACAGGATAGCCAACATCCAGGGCAAATTGAGTTTTACGAGATATCTCTACAGTCCTCGCCAGATAATCAACGTCTATGAATGCGTGCTTTGCATTGATTTGAAGACTTCTGATTTTTGATTCGGTCACTCTGCTGGCAATAAGAGAGGCCATCTTTCCACTGCTTAAGGTGATAAGTGCTTGCGCAAAGTCTATTTTGTCGGTAAAGATACAGGCACCTTGAGCTTGGAGACGAACGATGGGCTCAGGGCAGATGGCATTGAGAACATCAATGTCATGAATCATAAGATCCATGACAACACTGGTATCAGAAACACGGGTATAGAGAGGGCTCATACGCCTGAAGTCCAAAGAAATCAGGTCCTCTGATTCAATTATGCTCATCAAAGAAGATACCACCGGATTAAAACGCTCCACATGACCCACGCAAAGCTTAACTCCGGCTGCCTCGCATGCGTCCGTGATTTTTTGTGCATCGTCAACATTAAGTGCCAGTGGTTTTTCCATAAGCACATGACAGCCATGCTCTGCTGCGGCTATGCCAAGTTCAAGGTGCAGCACAGAGGGAACCACGATATGTGCAACATCAACCTCGTTGAAGAGTTGCTCAGCGCTCTCAAAGGCAGTAATACCATACTGCTCAGCAAATTGCTTGCAGCGATTGGTGTCTTGGTCATAGCAACCAATCAACTCAAACTGAGACATGGTTGAGAGAACTCTGAGGTGATTTCGACCCATGCTGCCAGTGCCAACCACACCAACCCTCAGGGCGTTCATTTTTGGAATCATTTAAGCGCCTTTCTGACTTCTGTAGTGATTAAGGCAATCTCCTCATCACTGAGGTACGGATGCATGGGGAGTGAAACTATCCTTGTAGACAAATCCTCGCACACAGGCAAGCTTCCTTTTAAGTAACCAAGCTGCTGGTAGGCAGCTGAGAGATGAATAGGAACGCGATAATACACCGCAGTTGGTATACCCTTGGCCTTGAGCTCCTCAATTATCCCCTCTCGTTGCTCTTGGTTTTTTGCAAGCAGCGAATACTGTGCCCAAACGCTCTGATATCCACTGGGCACCACAGGTGTTTTGATAACATCCTGTAGTTTTTGAGTGTAGGCAGCTGCTACCTCACCCCGCAGTATTATCTCATCGTCAAATATCTTCAGTTTTTCCAGAAGAATAGCAGCTTGAATGGTATCGAGCCTGCCGTTTATACCAACACGAATGTTGTCGTATTTATCTCTGCCCTGTCCGTGCACCCTGATGGATAAAAGCTGCTCGGCAAAGTCATCATTATTGGTAAAAATTGCGCCACCCTCGCCGTAGGTTCCCAGAGGCTTTGCCGGAAAAAAGCTGGTGGTTGCAACGTTGCCAAAGCTTCCGGCTTTTTTGCCCTGGTACACGGCACCAAAGCTCTGAGCCGCGTCTTCAATAACAAAGAGGCCTCGCTCGGCAGC
>WRBR01000037.1 GCA_009784425.1 Coriobacteriia bacterium
AGCTCAGCAGTCCGGGCCTTACTAAGTAGTGCAGCACGAGGCTGAGGGCGGTTTCCAGGCCGGTTGTGCCAAAGGGCGCGAGCTCAAACTCCAGGGACTTCTCATGCGCCGCATGGGGGGCATGATCGGTTGCCACACAGTCAATAACACCCGCAATCAGTGCCGCTTGTAGCGCCTCGTTATCCTCACGTGTGCGTAGCGGCGGATTCATCTTGAGTGACGTGTTGTAATTGGTGTCCAGGTCATCCTCTGAGCAGAAGAGGTGATGTGGGGCAACCTCACAGGTAAGCGGCAGACCGCGCTCTTTGGCAGCCTGAACCAGCTCAACACCTCGGGCGGTGGAAAGGTGTTGGATATGCACGGCGCAGCCGGTGAGCTCCGCCAGGGCAATGTCTCGGGCAATTGGGAGCTCTTCTGCCACAGCGGGCCAACCCGTAAGCCCAAGGCGGGTAGATACCACGCCTTCGTTAACCACGCCTTTTCCTGCCAGGGTCTCATCTTGGCAGTGGCTCAAGATGGTCACGCCAAACTGCTTACAGTAGTCCATCGCAAGGCGAAGTATTCCGTTGTCTTGCACTCCCCTTCCGTCGTCGGTGAAGGCTACAGCGCCGCGGGAGTACATATCCCCTATCTCTGACAGGCTTTCGCCTTTGAGCCCGCGCGTGAGGGAGCCCGCTACGTGCACACGGGTCTTAGTCACCCGCTGAGCCTTTTCTAAGACGTGCGCAACCAGTGAGGCGTCGCTGATGGTGGGGCTGGTGTTGGGCATAGCTAGCACGGCGGTGAATCCGCCCGCAGCCGCAGCGCGCCCTCCGCTTGCCAGGTCTTCCTTGTACTCTAGGCCCGGGTCACGCAGGTGTACGTGCATGTCAATGAGACCCGGCAGGGCTATCTTGCCGCTCATGTCGCGGGTTTCGCCCTTGTCTATGCTTGCATTTGGGCCAATCTTCGTTATTTTGCCATCTTTTATAGCAATATTAGTGACCTCATCAAGGCCAGCTGAAGGATCTATGCATCTGAGATTCTTAAGCAATAGCGCCATCGCTCTCACCTCCTAAAAGTACATACATGAGTGCCATGCGCACAGCCACTCCCGCATTGACTTGATAGAGCAGTAGGTTATTAGCTGCGTCAGCGGCATCAGAAGAGAGCTCAACGCCCCGGTTGATGGGCCCCGGGTGCATGATAATGGCGTTTTCTTTCATGTTCTTCAAGCGTGCGAGATTAAGGCCAAACAGCATGGCGTATTCGCGGAGCGTGGGAAACGGCGAACGCTCAAGGCGCTCTTGCTGAATTCTCAGCATGTAGATCACGTCCAGCGTGGGTAAGACCTCGTCTAGCTTGGTGGAAGTCTCCACACCAAACACGTCGGGCCTGGCGGGCAGCAGCGTGGGCGGCGCAATGGCCACGGTCTCTACCCCCAGCATCTTCAGTGCCGGCAGCAGGGAGCCAGCAACCCGAGAGTGGGCAACGTCGCCTACTATCCCCACCTTGAGCCCCTCAAAGCTGCCAAAGTGCTCTCGGATGGTGAAGAGGTCCAACAGAGCTTGCGTGGGATGTTGGTGCTTGCCGTCACCACCGTTGATGATACTCGCGCGCATACAGCGCGCAAGAATCTGCGGTGCTCCAGCCATAGCGTGCCTGATGATGACCAGGTCTGCATCCATTGCATCAAGGGTCTTAGCGGTATCAACCAGCGACTCGCCCTTGACCGTAGCAGAAGCCGAGCCACTCATGTTGACTGCATCGGCAGAAAGCCGCTTTGCCGCAATCTCAAACGAGGTGCGGGTGCGCGTTGAGGGCTCAAGAAACAGGTTAATAATGGTGCGCCCTCGCAAGGTAGGCAGCTTTTTGATGGTGCGCTCGTTAACTTCCTTAAAGGAGGTGGCAATATCCAAGATAGTGCCAATCTCCTGTGCGGTAATATCCTCAATAGTGAGGAGGTGGCGTGTGGCAAGAGCGCTCATAAGTCAACCGCCTCATCGGTCTTGCTCTTTGGAAGCGGCGCCGAGCCTATATGCTCACCCGGCTTGGCCTGCCAAATCTCCACCGCACTGCGCCCGTCCACAGCTTCAAGGAAGAGTCGCACGGTCTGGTTTGCCTCAGAGGGCACGTTCTTGCCCACAAAGTCTGCTCTGATAGGAAGCTCGCGATGCCCCCTGTCAACCAAAACGGCCAGTTTTATCTCCGAAGGCCGTCCATAATCCATAATGGCATCCAGCGCGGCACGAATGGTGCGCCCGGTGAAGAGCACGTCATCCACCAAAATGATGGTGCAGCCGTTGACATCAAAAGGCAGAGTTGTCTTGTGTACCTCAGGCGACACACGCGATGCGAGGTCATCCCGATAAAAACTGATATCCAATGAGCCCACCGGCACTCTCACCTGCTCAATGCTCTCAATATTGGCGGCAATACGATGCGCAAGTATGTCACCGCGCGTCACAATGCCCACCAGGGCTATACCTTCTGCCCCCTTGTTAAACTCCAAGATCTCATGGGTAATACGAGTAAGAGCACGCTCTATATCGCGCTCATCCATAATACTGACTACTGAATCCGTACTCATTTCTTCACCTCTCCTCAGCGCTTGAAAAGAGCGATGCCCCCGTCACACGACAAGGGCATCGAATATCAGCTCAGTTTACAGCAGTAGTTATTCGTCTCTGTCCTTGTCGGCATCTCAGCACCGCTTTTAAAGGTCTAAAGGATAGTACCACAAAAAGTAAAGAGAACGCCGGCAAAATTGTGACGAACCAGTGACGTGGCTGGAGTGGTACAGAGGGACGGGGCTGGTGCCCCAGATTGGAACAGGAGGACGGGGTTAGTGTTCCAATTTGACCGTGGTCAAATTGGAACACTAACCCCGTCCCCCTGTTCCAATCAAAAGGATGAGGGGTCTTCGGGTTTTGAGGAGACGTTGCCGGTTGAGGTGGCGTTTATGGTTATGGTTACCAGTTCGTCAACGTCGAGGGTTATGGTGTCGGTTGTGCCGTTGGCAAAGAGGAGGGTTGAGTACCAGCCGGTGGAGCCAAAGGCAAGGTCCTCGCCAAACCAGAGGTTGCCGCCGCCTTCTTTTATGGAGTAGTTGCCTGGCAAGAGATAGATGCGCACTGAGGTGTTAGCGTGGAGAAATACGGTTGCCACTAGCCTCTCGTCACTGTATATCTTGTAGTAGGAGGCTCCCGAGGAGTAGCGATAGTCAATTCTGATGGCACAGAAGTCAAAGTAGCTTTCAGGGTCTTGGTAGAGTATGCCTGATTCAGGTAGAGGTGCTAAGCAGGCTGCGGCCCTTGCTTCGGAATCCTTGAAGCCTGCAAGCTCTATGAAGGCAAAGTAGGCCTCTTCGCGCTCGCCCTCCTTGAAAAGCTCATCAGCTAAGTTGTACCTGCACTGAGCAGCTCTTTCTTTGGAGTCCGAAAAGTCTCCGAGCTTTTCAAAAGCTTCTGCTGCTTCCTCTAGATTGCCATTTTTGTAGAGCTTGTCAGCGATTCCGTAGTCGCATTTGTCTATCCATTCGCTGATATCGTGAATCTGAGACGTACTCAGTTGAGCAAACAGGCTCCGTGCTTCTTTGAAGTCACCAGCGTTATAAAGAGCTATTGCCTCTTCGTAACTGAGGAAATCGCTGCTGAGCTTTGCCCAGAATGTTGAGTCACGGTAGTCTTCAAGGCTCGAGAATCCGCTATAGGCGAGTTCGTAGTTTTCCTGTTCAAACTGGGTCATGGCATCTTGGTAGGTGTTGTTTTGATGCACCTCGCTGTTGACGAAGAATCCCAAGGCAGTAAGGAGTATAGCTGACACTGTTAACACAGCGATGATGAGAGGTTTGCGGTTCTTCCTTAGGGGAGCCTCATCTGCTGTCTTGGCTGCAGCTGTAGCAAGGATAAACTCCTCCTCTGGCGTGAGGGTGACAGGTGTGTTTGAAGGTATTGACTCTGGTAAGGGAAACCCGTCAAGGGTCATAGGAGCAGTGAGCGCCGGAGTCTCCGTGGGCTCAACTGCAATAACGGGCTCAGAAGGCTCAGCTGCCTCATCAGCCTCATCAGCCTCATCAGACTCATCAGCCTCTTCAGACGCTACGGCCTCTTCAGCCTCTACAGCCTCATCAGCCTCGTCAGACTCTACAGGCTCCTCAGACTCTTTAGGCTCTTCAAGCTCTACAGGTTCAGCAGGCTCCAAAGGTTCACTGGCATGTTTTGGAGAGTAGCGCTTGGGCATTACTTAGCCTCCAAGAAAGTAGCGCTGTATGTCTTGATTGGTTAGAACGATTAAAAGCAGGAGCAAGGCCGCCCATCCGGCGAGATAAATGCCGGTTAATACCCCCCTCGGCAGGCGACGGCGCGTAACGCGTTCTATGGTCTCTATGATAATCTTGCCACCGTCAAGAGGCGGCACCGGCAACAGATTCACAAAGCCGATGGAAACTGAGAGCGCCGCAATAAGCAGAATAAAATTCACCGGCCCGGCAGCAGCCGCGGCACTGGCCTCCATTGAAATACCCACAACGCTCGTGCTTTGTTCCAGAGTCTGTGAGAAGGTAGCCGGATTGATCAACTGCAGGATGGCCGTGAGAGTAAATCCTATAAAAGACACCGATATCTGAGCGGCCTCCAAAAATCCCAGGGACTCCCGCACAATCTCTGGCGAGACACCCACCAAGGGCGTGCCGTTATTGTCTGCGAGAGTTATCCTGACCCGCTGTGTTTCATCGTTGTGTGAATATCCCAGGGAGATTGTGTCGCCCACCTCAAACTGCTGCAAGGCTTCAACAAATCCATCCCAAGTATCAAAACTCTCGTTGTTGATGGAAAGCAGCTCATCTCCCGGCATCAAGCCGGCAGCTGCAGCAGGCGAGCCCTCCACCACTGAATCTATGACCGTTGTGGGAGCCTGCGAGCCATTCACCATGAGTAAAACAATGAGAATCGCCATAGCAACCACCAGGTTGGCAAAGGATCCTCCCAGCAGCACCACCATCCGCTTCCACCAGGGCATGGCAGAATAGGTGAGTTTTTTCTCGGAGGCGATATATTCCTTGAAATTGGCTATTTTACGGCTTTGGCCCTCCTCAAATTTTTCCCCATTTATGGTGGCTTCAGCAATCTCGTAATGATAGAGGCGTTTTGCTTTGTAGCGTCTTACCGTGCCCCAGTCATGCAAAACATCAAGGCCGCTAATCAAGTCAAATCCTAGCGAGTCGCCAGCGCGATCCGCCTGGTCTTCGGTCACGCGCCCGTAGTAGGCAATAAAGGCGAGAGCCTTTTCAACCTCAGGACCCTCTTCTCCCTTTTCCATGCCGGCAATCAGGCAGTAACCGCCGAGGGGGATGGCAGTAACGCCAAAACGAGTCTCTTTACGCTTGAAGGTGATCCTTGGCCCGGGAAGCCCAATCATGAACTCCTTGACCCTCAGACCAAACGCGCGTGCAGCAAGATAGTGCCCCACCTCATGGATGAAGACGATTGCCGTAATGAGCACCAGGCCCCAGAATATAACTGAAATTACTTCGAACATATGAATAGTGTATCCGATTAACCCAGGCGCTAAAAGCTCGGTACTATTTTGTCACTTGATCAAGACTCTGTAACGCTGGTAATAGCAGAGTCTTCCAGGGTGAATATCTCTGCAAAGAAGCTGGTATCAAGATACTCAGTGCCTGGAGCCATGCCTCTGGTGTCAAAGAAGTTCGCGGGTACAGTGAAAGGCAAGCCCGTGGCAGAGTCGTAATACCCGCCTGCAGCATAGATGACTCCAGCAACATCAACGTTTGGGTCGTCCACAAAATTGGGGCCGTAGTACCTGCCAAGCGTGCCAAATACACCATAGAGTTTGATTGTGCTGCCTTGTACGTAATTGATTGTCAGGTTATTCCTTGAGATAAAGTGAGGTGCCCTGACATCCTTTTCTCCTATTGTAAAATCACCAAGAGTATTAATCGTAGTTGTCCCCTCGGTAATGAAGATGCTATTTCCCTTAATAATGGTACCCGGACCAAAATCAGCGATTATGTTTCCACCAACGGCAAATCTACCGTTGTTTATGAACTGAACCAGTGAGCCCCCCGAGTTAAGAAAGGTCAGGCTCAAATTGCCTCCTACATAGAAATTGGTTCCTACCGGTTGATAGAACTCATCATAATCATGGAAGGTGAAGTAATCATAAAGTCCGTTTCGCTGAGCAAGCCTGGTATCTTTATGCCCCAATAGGATATTCCAAGGGGCACTGGGTATTGTGGGGGGAGTGCCCGCAAGTGTATTCAAAGCTCCTTCATGCCTGCCATCAAAGTGGAAAGATCCATGTCCGGTGACGTAGGTCAGGTTGTTTGTCAGGGGGGTGCTGACGCTCAGAAGAATTACATTTCCACCCCTGCCCAGGCTGTCCTTTTCTGTAAATATATTGTTCAGTACGGGCATTTGAAGCTGGTAAGTGCCTGACATTTGGATATTCTGTCCGGGGTAGACGTATATCTCCTTGGTGATAGTATTGTTTGTGCCACCGGTTCCTCCAAATGGCACGGTTCCATTGGGATTACCGGGTGGCACAATAAAGAAGGCTTTTTCCTGATTGAGATTTCCGCCGCCACTCCCGCCAAATGAGCCAAACATATCCATATTGCTCGTTGGATCGATTCCGGTTATCAGCGCTCCGCCCATGTCAAAAAAGGCCTGTCTGCCTGCGAGTATGCCTCTCATGGCAAGATCCTTTTCTGTATCTGTTGTGGCATTGAGCATATTTGCATCGTTGGCACCCAGATTGGTGTCCATAGATCCGGAGAAGCGGATACTGACCGTGCTCTCACGAAGACCGATTTTTACGGTGACCATTGCCGTTAGATCATTCAGGTAATGCACGTAAAAGCCTGTGCCAAATTGCGGTGGAGGTGGTGGATCTCCCACTATTGAAACTGACCAGTCAAAGTCCTGTCCTTCAAATAACTCATCTTGCAGCAACAGGGTGATAGTGCTGCTGTTAATGACATCCTCAAGGACTTCTCTGAGTTTTTCTGTGGTGTGCGCAACTATGTCGTAATCAAGAGAGGTGCTTATGGCATAAAAAAGCCCCCCATTATCAATGGCATCCTGCACAGAGTGTTTGTTTTCTTCTTCAAGCTGTGTAGCAACCTCGTCCATGAATGTTTGAGCTATCACCACGCTGGCAGACTCGGCAGAGTAGTACATTTGCTCATAGCCCTGCACAAAGGCGCTCTCTCTGTTGGCGTTGGCTACCGCGGCAAGGATTGCAACCAAGATGAGGGTAAGTAGCAAGATGATGACCATGACATAAACGAGCGCTATCCCCTTTTTATCTTTGTATGTTAATCGCTCTTTCATAGTCTCCCCAAATCCCGCTGCATTGCACAACAGTCAACTGCTTAGTAAATCCGTATATATATGACCGTGCTGACCTCCTGGCCACCGGTTGATTCAATACTGATGACAGCCCATCCGGGCTTATCAGTTGTATTGATAGAAAAGTCCGCAATTCCCCTTGCAATAGCTGAACCGTCGCTTCTCATCAACATTTCGTTGCTGACAGAGTAACGACTGCTGAAGGGGCCCAGTGCACCGGTTTCATCCGGGTTCTTTCTCACCTCACTGGTAACGGCAAGTACGGCTTGCCTGAGGTTGACCTGTTCCTCAATAGTAGTATTACTCAGTCTTTGAAAATTGAGGGTTGAAATGAGAATGCTGAGAGAAAGCAGTACCACAATACTGAGAATCGTGGTAGTGACGATTGTCTCTACCAGAGTAAAGCCTGCTCTATCCTTCTTCAACTTGCCCAACATCTCAAACTACGCCTCTCGTGTTCTGTTAACCGCTGGCCTGCAAAATGTTCTCTATGGTTGAACTAACCTCGTAGTACTCATTCCCTACGGTTATCGTCACTTTAAAATAATTAGCATCATCAATCGCCGGATCTCCAGGGGTATAGGGCACAGCAGTAAACTCATAGAACAGAACAATAGTGTCATCAAAGCCCGGGAGTGTGGCGCCTGAGTCGTTGTAAGCAATAAGGAGCTGTGCTGCGTCCAAACCGTAGGCTTCTTCCATCTTCATCTGCGCGGTATAGGTAGACAAGGTGTGGATTGCAGCTCGTTTTTCCATTTTTTGAGCGTAAGAGAATACCCCCAGCAAAGGAACAGCAACCACCACCAATAAGGTAATGGCAACCATTACCTCTACCAGTGACATGCCTGCGTTATTCTTGACTTTCATCACAACGTCCCCAATACGTTTTGGTTGGCGCGCAAATAACAGCCGCTTTAGTATCCACTCAAATCAAGCTCTCCCTGGGGCTTGACGTTAAACAATTTTATGTCGTCATCAAATTCCACGTTTACTATAACGGCATCAAAGCTTGCCACAAGCTGTGGCAACAGGTGCCTGGCAAGAAGCTCGCCTTTAATAGCAGCAGGATCCGCCAGCACGCTCTCGTCTACCGGCTCTGAAAGCGTCAAGTTATAGGTATTGAGAGCACTGGCAAGCTGCGCGGCATCAACATTTGCCTGCGCTATCTTGCCTTGTTGGATATAGCCGGCAAAACTGGGGATAGCTATCGCGGCGAGTATCCCAATGATGACTATGACCACCACCAGCTCAACTAAGGTGAAGCCCTTGGTATTTGTCTTGATTATCGTATCTTTCAAAACGGCCCACTCCATTCATTCTTCGTCTGTATAAATGGCTCGACCAGCTCTTCTCTTCTTAAAGTCAGGCTTCCACACCTGCTAAAATTATACTGTATAGGCAGCTGCCATTCAATTTCCAACACACAAAAACCACATGTTAACGCAGGTTCATGTACTGTAAAAACTCCTCTTTGTCGCTCACTGCATTCTCTGCGTCTTGCATGGTGATGAAGCCTCTTTTTACCAGCCCGGACAGATCGCCGGCCAGGGTATGCATGCCTATCGCTCCCCCGCTTTGCATGGCAGAAGCAAGTTGGTGGAACTTGCCCTCGCGAATCTGCGCCAAAACCCCATCGGTTCCCACTAAAATCTCCGTTGCAGCGGTCCGCCCGCTGTTATCTGCAAGCGGGATAAGGGTCTGGGTGATAATGCCACGCAGTATTCCGGAGAGCTGCGAGCGTATCATGCCCTGGCTGTGTGAAGGATACACATCAACTATGCGGTCTATGGTCTGCGCGGCTCCAGTGGTATGCAGGGTCGACAACACCAGATGGCCCGTTTCAGCTGCGGTGACCGCCGCCGAGATAGTCTCATAATCGCGCATCTCGCCCACAAGTATGACATCGGGATCCTCACGCATGGCGCTTCGCAGGGCGTCGGCAAAACTCGCCACATCGCGGTGAAGCTCGCGCTGATGTACCAGGCAGCGTTTATGGGGATGCACGTACTCAATGGGGTCTTCAATGGTGATAATATGCGCTGCGCGCCTTACGTTGATGTAGTCGATCATCGCGGCCAGCGTTGTTGACTTGCCCGAACCTGTTGGCCCGGTGACCAGGATAAGGCCGCGGGGCTCGCTCGCCAGCGTTTGCAGCACCGGCGGAAGCTTAAGATCCTCTAAGGTGGGAATATCATCTCTCAGCATACGAATGGCAGCCGCCAGGTGGTTTTGCGCGCGATAGACATTTACACGGTAGCGGTTTTGCTCGCTGTCCTCAAAGGAAAAATCAAGGTCATTGCCCAGTTCAAGCTGCTCCTTTTGACGATTATTAAGCATGGAGAGTATCAATTGACGGTAGTCATCTTCACTGCCAATGAAAGGTCCAATAGTAAGCTGACCAAGCCTACGAAAAGTAGGAGCCTGCTTGGCAGTAATATGCAAATCCGAACAGTCATGCTCTCGCGCATACCGAGTGAGCTCTTCAACTGATAATGCAACCATACCAAACCCCTTAACTCTTGTCTTAACTCTTCTCTCTTCTCTCTTCTCTCTTAACTCTTCTCTTACTTAGTCAACCGTTTCGCCGATTTTCATGAACTCTTCCATACTCGTGACGTTTTCTAGAACCAGGCTTTTTGCTCTGTCTCGGAGGGTTTTCATGTTGAGTTCCTTGCGGGCGTATTCGTATATCGCCGCCATCTGGGCTTCTTCAGCAATCATCCTTTGCATGCGCTTGTCTACCGGCACTATCTCGTGCACGGCTATGCGGCCTTTGTACCCGGTGTTGTTGCAGATATGGCATCCTTTGCCATAGACCAGCTGAGATACCAGCGATGCATCTGCGCGCAAGTTGAGCAGATCCATCTCGTTGGGCGCATAGGCTATCTTGCAGTGCTCACACACCTTGCGCACCAGGCGTTGGGCCACCAGCCCAACCAGCGAGTTACCCACAAGATAGCTCGGAACGCCCATGTCTTCCAGGCGCACAATTGAGGTGAGAGCATCGTTGGTGTGAAGGGTGGAGAGCACCAAGTGGCCGGTGATTGCGGCACTTACCGAGGTTGACGCGGTTTCGGTATCGCGGGTCTCCCCCACCATGATGATGTCGGGGTCTTGGCGCAAAAGCGAGCGCAGGCCGCTGGCAAAGGTCATGCCAGCCAAAACGTTGACTTGCACCTGGTTGATGCCGTCTATGTTGCGCTCTACGGGGTCTTCAATAGAGGAGATGTTAACCGGGCGCTCCTTGAATTGCTCAAGCGCCATGTACATGGTGGTGGTTTTGCCGGAACCGGTTGGCCCGGTGATATAGATGATTCCATTGGGGCTTGCAAGTATGCGCTGAAAGGTGTCATAGTCTTCTTGAATCATGCCAAAGTGGTCTGCGTGATCTATAGCCGTATTGGTGGTGAGAAAGCGCAGTACCGCTTTTTCACCAAACACGGTGGGTATCACCGACAAGCGCACGTTGAGGTCAACACCCTCAAGCATGAGGCGAAAATGACCGTCTTGAGGAAGTCGTTTCTCGGCAATGTCGAGGTTGCTCATAATCTTCAGGCGCACAATGAGCGCCGGGTGCACGTTGCGTGGTATCTCGGCGTATTGAATGAGGGCGCCATCCACGCGCATCCTTACCCTGCAGTTGTCAGCAAAAGGCTCAATGTGCAGGTCGGAGGCTCCGGCTGCATAGGAGCGGATTATCAGGGAGTTGAGCAGGTTTACCACCGGGGTGGTATCGTCGCCTATGTCAGTGCTGCTGAGCTCATCTATCTCGGGCAAGGTGGCAAAGCCGGTGCTCATCCTGCCGATTGCAGCCATAGCATCTACTTCAGTGTAATAGTTCTTGATGGCTTGCTGTATGGAGGTAAAGTCAGAGATTGCCAGCCTAACGGGCTTGCCCAAGACCTGCTCAATTTCGTTTAAGGCAAAGAGATTCAAGGGGTCATTGGTCACCAAAGTTACGGTTCCCTGGTCCTCGTTAATGGCAATGGCATTGGCTTTTTCGGCTAGTTCTCGTGGCACGCCGCCCACCGTCTTGGCATCAATTACTGCGGTTTGTAGATTGATCAGAGGAAAGCCGGTTTTATGCGACAGCGCCTGTAGAAACTCCTTCTCGCTCACAAAGCCCAAATCGAGCACCGCTTGACCCAGCCTTACGTCGTGTTGCCTCTGATAAGCAAGGGCCTGATCTATCTGCTCGTCGTTGACGTAGCCGTATTCCTTGAGAAGATCTCCTATGCGAACCTGTCTGGGATCAACCATTCCTGCTCCTTCGTTACCCTGACTCTTGTGCGTTACTGACCTTGAATCAGATTAAATCTGCTTGGACTTTGCGTCGGCGTTGATATAGATCTTGAGGTTAATTACGTATGCCTCCTCCGGATTATACCCACCGTATGGCCCGGTTGGTGTAAAGTCGGTAGAGCTTACCTTAATCCAGGAAAGTGGGAGCACCCTGTCAAGAAATGCATAGAAGTTCTGCGTGTTTCCCACCACCGTGATTTGCACATCAATAACCTGCACTCCCTCTCCACCCAAAGCAGAGGCAGCTCCTGTAGTGGTTTCACTGGCAGGAGGGGCAGCGCCAGCATCGTCAGCGGCGGCATCCTCATCTTCAGTTACTTCCGAGCCAGCTGCGCCGGTGCCTGCGTCTACTTGAGGGTTGGGAATCTGCCAAGAAGGCTCAGGTGGCAAGAATCCGGTGAGGTACTCCAACTGCATTTGGTTGAGGTTTAGGGACGCGGCTGTAAAGCCGCTGTCGTGTATCAAGGAGGTGAGCATGCGGTCAACTTCTTCAGGGTAAAGGGGCGCCTGGTACAAAAGCAGGTACTCGGCGTGGCGAGCCTGTGAACTTTGAAGAATCTCCTGATTAGTTGGGATGGCAGCGATGGTCATGCGAGTAGTGAGCTCCTCAGTGCGTAGTACTTCACGATTGTCTTGAGCTGCATTCAGATTGTCGCTAGCCGGAATTATCAAGAAGAATGCCAGCAGCAGAACTACGGCAATAATCAACAGGCCCCAGAGCAGGAACCTCTCACGAAAACTGAGACCAGAAAACGCTTTTCCTATCCTCTGTAAAACAGAAGGACTCTGGTCAAGCGTGGGCGTGAGGGCGAGCTCACTGCTGGTCAGTGGCTTAATTGTTTGTATTTGTGGGGTCTGAGCAGCCATTCTGAATCTCCTTGGTTACCTCTCGTCTGAATCTATCGGCACCTGGTTACGCACCGGATTGTGGGGGTTTGACAATGCACTCAACACTGAATGAGTACAGGGGCTGACTATAGGTGACACTCGAGCCGCCTGATGTGCCGCCTGATGTTCCGCCGCTTGTGCCGCCACCGGTGACGCCACCGCTGGTACTGCCGGGATTGTAGGGGTAGTAGTAGCCGGTGTTATAGTCGTAGTAGTAGTCACTGGGGTCATAAGTAGTGCCATAGGCCTCCAGGTGCATGCCGTAATAAGCGCCCCCCATGTCCAGATAGGTGGTGGTAGCTTGGATAATGGGCATCATTGGTTGCACGTTGCTTGCGTACCCGGAATAACTGACATGAGAAAACATGCCGCTCTGACGCATAAGCGCTATAAAGGTGGGAATAGAGAGTACGTATTCGCTGCTGGCATCAAATCTTAAAACTCCGGTGTTGCGATCATAATTCATGGGGCCAATCTCAATGTTTGCGCTGGCAAAGCCAAGAATCCGCGCGTAGTCAGCGCTGGTTAAATCGGGATAGGTTGCCAGCAATTCCATAGGAGCAGCAACCCTTTCTGCGCGCGCACTCATGCTCTGCGCCTCAGACTCAGCAGTGGATGCCTCCTGCAACTGACGGGCGGTTTCCGGCGAGTTGAGGTAGTCGCGAATCTCATAAGATTCTCTATTGACTTCTGAGGTCTGTACGGATAAAAAGCCAAAGACACCAAGGCCTATAACCGCAATGAGCAGCAAGAAGCTGGGCATTACCAAAGACGCAGGAGTAATCTTACGCCTGCCTCTGCGCCCAGAAAGCACTTCGAGAAAGTTGATTTCCTTTTGCGTTACCTTCTTGGCCATGCCTAACTCCTTTTAACCAGGGCGCCGAGGTTGAATAGCAGGGTGCCGGGGTCAAAGTAACGCTCCGGCGTGATCTTGGGTGAAACGGTAACTATGCTTGCAAGGTTTAAGAGCTCCTTGTTGATATTAAGGTAACTATAATCAGCCCTGAGTGTTTCAAACACTTGGGGACTCACGCCAGAGAAATAGGCTCCTGAAAGTTGAGCCTGTCCTCGTTGAGCTCGTACAAACTGGAGGGTTGACGCAAGGTTCTGTCCAATTTCTGTGGTCCAGCCTACTGTGCCGGCGTCGCCGATAAGGCGGTAGCCATTTGATATCTTAAAAGTGCCGCTGCAAAACAGGGTATTTGTTTGTCGGTGCGGCTCTATCTGAACGAGCATGTAACTCTGTCCGGTAAGGCTGGGCAAAAGGCTGACCAGCTTGATGAGGGATTCGGCAGCAATGCCGATGCTTTCAATGTTGTAGGTAGCCTGGTCAAAGGCGCGCCGATAGTCTTCTATCATGTCACGCCCACAGCTGGCAGCCAGTATCTCCACGCCACCGTTGGGGCCTATTTGATTGAGCACCGTATAGTCATAGAGAGTAGCGTCTGCCGTTTCTGAGAGGTCTTCGTATTGAGTGAACTCGCGCTTGATGAAGTCTCGTATCTGCGCCTCATCAGACGGGGGCACTTCCATAATCTTGGTGACGATGTTTGATGCCTGAACAATAACGCGTGTTGGATTCTTGAGCAGCCTGTTCTCACCCGTGGCACCGCCCTGTAGATGGTACTCATTGGCAATCGTCTCAAGAAAGTCGGTCATGATGTCAACGCTGGTGATGATGCCGTTGATCATAGCTCCCTCGGGCAGGGGCACCTGGCGAAAGTCATCAACAAATACACCGGTGCTTGAGGCTGAGCCCATGATGAGATTAAGTTTGTCCGGACCACAATAAATCGTATTTTGCAAAAGAGCCCTCCTAGCCTATGCTCTGATACATCTGGAATATGGGCAAGAGTACCGAGACGATAACCGCCACCACCACAAACGCCATGACGATAATCATGGCGGGCTCCATCAAGCTTACCAGGCGCTGAGTGGCCATCTCGGCCTCATAGTCAAACTGGTCGGACACGCTGTCAAGCATGGATTCCAGGCGACCGCTCTCCTCACCTACTGAGATGGTGGATTGCAATTTAACGTCAAAGCCATCCACCTCTGCCATGGATTGGCTGAGGGTGCGCCCGTTTCCCAGGCTGTTGATGACGTTGTCAAATTGGTCTTCAATGTAGGTGTTGCCCACCGTGGAGCGTCCAATGCGCAGACTTTGTATCATGGGGATACCACTGACGTACAGCGAGGCCAGGGTACGGGCAAAGCGTGCGGTGTAGATGGTGCGCAAAAGCTTGCCGAATACCGGGGACTTGAGCTTGAATTTATCCCAAGCCTTACGCGGACCCGGTTGCCTGAAAATTGAAACGATGAGGGCGCCAAGGGCGAGCGCACCGCCTAGTGCAAGAGCCCAATAGGTAACCATGAAGTTTGAGATTCCCATCATTATCTGTGTGGGCAGGGGCAGCTCCATGTCTCCAAAAACACCGAGGAATGAAGGGAGCACGAAGGTAAAGAGTATGATTACCACCAAAACGATGAGTACCACCAGCACTATGGGATAAATGCTGGCAGACTTCATCTTGGCGTTGAGTTTGTGCTGTTTGTCGTAGGTGACCGCCATCTTTTCCGCAGCTTTGTCGATGCCGCCGGAGTTTTCTCCTGCTCTAATCATGTTGGTAAGCAGCGGCGGAAAGGCCGGTTCTTCCTTTTCCATGGACTCACTGAGTGTTGAACCGCGGCGGAGTTCGTTAATGAGATCGTGGTAGACCCGCTTAACCTCGGGCTTGGCATCACGTGCCTCGATTATCTGTATAGCCCTGATGAGCGTGATTCCGCTTGAAAGCATGGCAGAGAGCTGACGGCAGAAATCGGCCACCTCGTCCGTTTTGAGTTTTTTGTACTTTGCCTTGGATTGAGCCAGTCTGCTGTTAGTGAGAAAAAGCCCGTTATTTTTGAGTGCAAGCATGAGCTGCGACTCGTTGGCAGCCTCCAGCGACCCAGCACGACGGGTTCCGTCAATGGTGACAGCATTGTACTTATAGACTGGCATAAAAACCCCTCTGTGATATTTCTGTAGCGTTGCTTGGGGTGGAACAATCTAATTTGTGTATAAGTGTAACACAATTGATGCTAGTACAAGTGGTTTGCACAGTATTTTGCATTTGTTTAGTCCTCCCCTATCCCGTTGGTACAAACAATTCTACTACTGCCATATCACGGCTAAATCCCAGTTTTATGCCCCGTCTTTCACCACCCTCTGAGCTTCCAAAATGCTCGCAATGGTAGGTTTTTTGGTTGGCATTGCTGCACCTGTAATCACTATACATCAGAAGATAGCCGGATGGGCCCTCTGTTGAAAGAAAATGAACGGCTCTGGACATAATTAAGGGGTCAATGCCATTGTTACCGTCAATGAGCCAGAATACAGAAGCATAAAAGCTGCCTCCGCCGAGCAGTGTGCCATCTGCCTGCATGCAGTTGTCACTGAAGATGAATATGCCGCCCGGCAGTTGTTCTGTGTGGTCGCGCAAGGTCTGGGGCACATCAAGTTGAGACTCTAGTGTGGCGTCTGGAGCCCAGACTATAGGGCTGCCGTTGAGCACGAAATTACCCAGTACCTCAACTCTGCCGCCTGCAAAGGCATAGATATTGCCGTTGACAACCACATTCTCGCCTATCTTGAGGGTGCCGCCGTTGCGCACCTGGATACTGGTGTTGACTGTGATGCCGCGGGCGTTGGTATTGGAGAGCACCAAGGTGCCGCCGTCAACTATGATGGCGCGAGGAGAGAGCGTAACAGTGCCTGTTTGGCTTGCGTCTTCTGTTTTTCTGCCGAGTATGGAGTTGGCCCTGCCAATCTCTCCGGAGCCAACAACCAGCGTAACTCCCGGGTCAATGGCAATGACGCCATCAAGTATGGTGAGATTGTTGCTGGTGTCGCTGGTTGAAGCGGGCGCTTGGATACTGGAGATGAGGTCTCTGCCCGCAGGAGCGCTGAAGATTAAGTCGGTGCCCGTGATGCGCTGCGAGATATCCATGTGTAGGGCGTCAGGGTCATCCAGGGTCCTTGTTGCGCTGGCATACTCCAGAGCCTCATGCGCCTGCCTGTCCTGTGACTGAGCCGGCAGACCGCCAATAGAAAACGGTCTGTTGGTATAAATCACCCCGGTGGCGAATCCACCCTCACCGCTTTGGTTCAGGATGTTGACTCCGGGCAAAAGGGCGGCTGCATGATTGGTTAGATCACCGTCGGTGAGGAAGAGGGACACCCTGCCCTGCCAGGTGGTTGCACGCTCACTGGAGGCTGGAGCAAAGATGAGGGCGCTGTCCACCAACTCTTCCTGGGTGGCAACGTTATAGAGGGTGAGCGACTGCCAGCTGTTGCTGCTTGGGGAGTTCTGGTACTCCAGAGCCAGTATTGCAGCGCTGGGAGCCGTGCCGGAGCGGTCGCTGGTGCGCTTAGAGTTGGTGAGGCGGGTGAACAGTGACGTGCTTAAAGTGTTCTCTATGGCATAGCTGCTCTGCTGAACCCTTGGCGTGACCTGCTCATCTGCTGCCAGTTGTATGGGGTTGATGAGCAGCCTCCCGTTATCGGGCATGCTGAGATCCGTTGAGGTGGCTGGATAATAGTCACGTTGTTGAAACACGCCGGTATCCGTGGCAAAGACCTGCGCCTGAATGAGAAAGCGTGAGGAATAATTAGGGATGGGCTCATACGTTTTAGGCTTAAAAGCCGTGTTGTAGGCGATAAGAAAGATTCCGGCAATAACCAGCGCAGCCAGTACTATGATGAGTATTCTCACTCGCCGCGCAGTCATGTGGCTCCCTTCCCGATACCAAAAGATTATACCTAGTTTGAATAGCTTATTGAATAGGATTTGCCGGATGTACGGCAAAGCCCCGCCAAGGCGGGGCTTTTGATAATTACTGGTTATTACTTGCCGTGACTTAAGTTTAACCGGTTACGACATAGTCATTGCCAGTCCATTCCACTGTCTTCCCTGTACCGGGTACTTCCACTTTAAATTTCTCAACCACTCCATTGGTAACTGTTAGTTCTGTTACGTTAAAACCGTTTGTTCCAGTCAGTTGATCAATTGCCTCATTAAACTCAGTCATTGGAACATCGGCATCAGACAATGGCACGGTAAAAGGGGTTCCGTTAACTGGAGTGAAGTCCCCACCACGACCATATGAGTCCGAGACAATAGTCTGCATGGCGGTTCGGGCGGTAGCACCCTCAACGATAGCTCCCTGGTTTTGTGCCCTGTCAATGTAGCCAATCAAGGCCGGCACTGCAATGGCAAGTAGAATGCCGAGTATAACGATTACAACGATGAGCTCTACGAGGGTAAAGCCCTTCTTGCCTTGCTTACGCAACATCTCTTGCCTTCTCTTTAACATTTCCATGTTTTTCCCTTTCCCTAAGTGACAATCTGCGGTTTGAGTGTGAGAGTATTTTTGCTCGCTCCCCTGTTTTAGTACGAATTCATACTACTCCACAAAAATGCTAATGTAAATACATATTATATGGAGATATTGTGGAGATTGAGTGTGCAAAGTGTGTCAATCAAGTAGGTTGCACCTCTGTCAAAAGGTGTTGTTAGTTGAATTTGAACACTTTTTGAGATAAACGATATCCGCTTTTAATTGTATAGTGCCCGGTGCGGCCGTTGAGGTTTACTGCATGCCCTAAGAAGCGCTTGCGCATCCTGTTGTACATGGCAGGGGATCTGTCATGGAGATAGCGCCAAATGGCAGCCCTCTGCTCCAAAGCATCTTCTCGCTCGCTCATAACGAGAAAGACCGAGCAAATCACCATCATCATGAGCAGATAATTCTCCATATAGCGTCTCAGTTTGGGTTCAGGCACATCGTCTCCCGCAAGGTCATAGGCATCAATCATGATGCGGGTGATGCGCAGTTGTTGGTCTATGCGGCTGATCATGGTCTTTTCGTTGACGCTTTGACCCTCTCGCCCAATAAAGTAGCGATATAGGTCTACATTGAGGTAGTAAATGCTCTTGACATGCGGCAGCGGTACGTACACAAAGATGTTATCCACATAAAAGGTGTGTTGGGGCAAGACGAGCCCGGTATCTTTGAGCAGTTGCGTGCGATAAATAACAGAGTGCATGAGGATGTTTTGCGAGGGCAAAAAGCGCCCGATGCTACTCCAGGAGAACTGCTTGTTTTGCGGCAACACGCTGGTATAACGGATAGGTGTTCTTTTGTTCTCAAAGACCTTCTCGTATACGTAGTTGGCAATGACCAGGTCTATGGGTGCCTGGCTTTGCGCAAACTGATGCAGCTTTGCCAGCACCTGCTTGCAGGCTTCTTCGCCCAGCCAGTCGTCTGCGTCCACCACTTTAAAGTAGGTGCCCTTTGACTCCGCTAGCCCGGTGTTGACTGCCTGCCCATGCCCGCCATTTTCTTGATGGACCGCCCTGATGATGGTGGGGTGCAAAGCCGCCCACTCGTCTACCTTTGCCGGGGTGTTGTCCTTAACCGAGCCGTCGTCAACGAGAATGATCTCTATGCTTTCGAGATACTCGGCACATCCGGCGAGTATGGAGTTAACGCAATTATCGAGGTATTCCTCTACGTTATAGCAGGGTACGGCAAAACTGATGATAGGCTCAGTCATGGTTATATCCTGTCTGCCAGCTCAAGGGCTCTCTCAACGATTTGGTCCATATTAAAGTAGCGGTACTCAGCCAGGCGCCCCAGTGCGTGGAAATTGGGGAGCGCGTTAAAGAGCGCAAGGTAGCGCTCATAGGCTGCCTGGTTCTCAGGTCCCGG